>JBNJGS010000009.1:0-2864 GCA_051747965.1 Bacteroidota bacterium | reverse complement strand
AGCATATGCCGGTTTTACCTGTGTCCGGGCCGTACCTGTGGAGAAAGATGCCTGAATTTATTCTTCCTCACTCATTTAAGGTACATTTGGTGAGTCGGGAACGTAATGGGCAGGAAGACAGAAAAAACACATGTAAACAGATGATGACTGTTTATCATGTAATCTGTCTGCCTGCGCCTGCCAATGAAACCAGCTTTTTCATCAGAATTGTTTTGATTATCATTCCCTGCCTGTATACATATCTGCTTGTAAATGTGAAAAAATAAACAGAAATTCAAAATTATAAAAGAAAAAAATATGATTATCCCGGCTTGCTTTTTAGAAATAGCCGGATTTAACCAATGCTTTCCTGTAGCTTACTTTTTGATGCTATATAGTGGCCTGAACTTTTTGATATGTTAATTATTTTTTGCTATTTGCCTAAACAAAATCATTCATGAAAGGTTGTGTTAAAATGTTAACATAAATAATTTTATATTTTTGTTTTGAAAACTGAAAAACATCGATAATGACGAAACCTGTTAAGATACGCAAAGGTCTGGATGTTCCGATAAAGGGTGAGCCTGAAAAGATAATTAAAGAATTGTCAACACCTGAAATCTTTGCACTTAAACCGACAGATTTTCATGGTGTAAGACCCAAAGTTATTGCCAAACCGGGGACCAGAGTAAAAGTGGGCTCTGTGGTGTATTACAATAAGTTTCATCCCGAAATTAAATTTACTTCACCTGTATCCGGTGAGGTTACTGAAATTGTAAGGGGTGAGAAGCGGAAGATCCTGGAAATAAGGATTACCTCTGATGGCAAATTTGAAAAGGAGAAATTTGATATGCCCGATCCGGAAACAGATGATATGTTTGCCATCCGGTCGGTATTGCTGAAAAGCGGGCTCTGGCCTTTGATAGTGCAGCGGCCTTTTGGTGTAATTCCTGCCCCTGAGGATGAGCCTGATGCCATTTTCGTATCGCTGTTCAATACGGCACCCCTTGCCCCGGATATGGATTTCGTTTTGAAAGAACAAATAGAAGATTTGAAACGCGGGGCAAAGATCATTCATAAAATGACCGGCAGAATGATCAATTTCGGGCTGAGTACAACATCTGATAAAAAAATGTATGAAGATATCCCTTATGCGGAGTTTCATACTTTTCAGGGCCCTCATCCTGCAGGAAATGTTGGTACACAAATCAACAAAATCAGGCCCATCAATAAGGGTGAAATCTTCTGGACACTCAAAGCCCAGGATCTGGCCGTTATAGGTCGTTTTTTCCGGGAAAAGTTTCCCAACCCCCGGCGCATGATAGCTTTTACAGGTTCAGAAATGAAAGAGCGGTTTTATGCCAATGTGTTGCCTGGAGCTTCCCTGCAAAGTGTGATTGACAAGTATCGCATCCAGGATAATGTACGCACTATATCCGGTGATGTATTGACCGGCACAAAACTTACTGAGCAGGCATTTATCAGCTTCCAGCATGATATGATAACATTAATCCCCGAAGGAGATTATTACGAATTTTTTGGCTGGGCAAAACCCGGATTCAATAAATTTTCAGTATCCAAAACGTATTTTTCCTGGTTGTTTCCCGGCAAGAAATACCGTCTGGATACAAACTATCATGGAGGCGAGCGCGCATATGTGATGACCGGTGAATATGAAACGGTTTGTCCGATTGATATATATCCCCTCCAGCTTGTAAAGGCCTGTATGATAAAAGACATTGATAAGATGGAAGAACTGGGAATCTATGAAGTGCTTGAGGAGGATATGGCCTTATGTGAATTTGTTTGTACCTCCAAAACAGAGGTTCAGGCCATACTCAGGGAAGCACTCGACATGCTGAGAGAAGAATTGAGTTAATCATGAAAAAAACTAAGGAATGGGTAAGCTCAGAAAAATTGTAGATAAAGTAAAACCGCATTTTGAGGAAGGAGGGAAGTTTTATAAACTTCATTCCACCTTCGATGCGTTTGAAACAATGATGTTTGTTCCCGATAAAACAACAGAGAAGGGAGCACATATTCGTGATGCCATTGACATGAAGAGAACCATGGGGACAGTGATACTGGCTCTGCTTCCTGCATTGTTGTTCGGCATCTGGAATACCGGTTATCAGCATTACCTGGCAATGGGAGTGGATGCCGGTTTCTGGCAAAATGTAGGCTACGGACTGGTCAAAGTGCTGCCCATTGTGGTGGTTTCTTATGTGGTTGGACTGGCTATAGAATTTATGTTCGCACAAATCCGTAAACATGAAGTCAACGAGGGATTTTTGGTTTCCGGCATGCTGATTCCCCTGGTAATGCCACCGGATGTTCCATTATGGATGGTTGCAGTTGCTACTGCTTTTGCTGTTATTATCGGTAAAGAGGTGTTTGGCGGAACAGGCATGAATATTCTGAATCCTGCACTCACAGCACGTGCATTTCTGTTTTTCTCCTATCCGGCATGGATGTCAGGAGATAAAGTCTGGATTGGTGGAATGATCGATGGTCAGACAATGGATGCATACAGTGGTGCTACTCCCTTGGCCCAGGCAGCCCTTGGTGATGCTGATATGACCATGGGCAATGGCAATCCCATTGATATCTGGGATATGATAATCGGTACCATACCCGGCTCGATTGGAGAAACTTCCAAAATTGCTATTCTCATTGGTGCTGTTATTCTGCTTGGAACAGGTGTGGGTAGCTGGCGAATTATGCTTTCTATGCTGGTTGGCGGTTTATTGATGGGTGGAATCCTCAATATTTTTGCTGTCAATCCATTCATGGAAATCCCTTTCTGGGAACATCTCCTGCTGGGATCTTTCCTTTTCGGGATGGTCTTCATGGCCACTGATCCCGTTTCAGCCTCGCAGACAACC
>JBNJGS010000008.1:10276-67744 GCA_051747965.1 Bacteroidota bacterium | reverse complement strand
AATCGTGTTGTTTTTTACAACAGGGTTTGATGAATTTGTAATCACAATGCCACCCCCATTTGATGTGCCTGCATCACCATTGATGATAGTAAACCCGTTCAGCACAGCAGATTCTGTTTCTCCACTGTCAAAAGTAACTACGGTCCCTTCATTGTTCCCGTCAATAATTGTTGTTTGAATAATTTCCTGATTTTCAGGATTCCGACTTTGAACAATAACTTGTTTTCCGTTATAATTAATATTTTCTGTGTAAGTGCCCGGATCTACAAGAATGGTATCACCATGTGAGGAAGCATCGATTGCAGCCTGAATTGATGAGTAATCACCCGGAACAACAAGTAAAGTTTTATTTGTAATGTCATCACTATCTTCATCTTTCTTGCATGAAAACATAAAAACAAAACAAATCGCCATGGTACATAAGATTAGTTTTTTCATAATATTTCAGTTTAGTTTTATGATCAAAATAAAACCTTTATCATGAAGAAATATTGGAAATTTCCGACAAAATATTTACAGCTTTATCTGATTTACAAACAAACTGTTATATACATTTTCATTCTTGAAATACTGCATTGGAGAATCACCGGAAAATTCCCTGAACTCATTGATCAGATGAGGAAGGTCATAATAACCGAGGTGGAAGCAAATGTCCTGCATATTCAGATGCTGATGGTTTTTGATGAGATGATAGGCTTTGTTGAAACGTGTGATACGGGAAAACATTTTGGCACTGATGCCAATATCATCATTGAGTCTCCGCTGCAAGGTACGGCTACTGACGTGAAAATCATTGGCCAGTTGTATGATTTGATTTTTATCTCCCTGCCTGATGGCAGAAATCACCTTTGCGGTAACCGGGTGAATGGAGTTTATGTTTTTATTTTTCAAAGCACGAAGGTGATTCTCAATTGTGTGTATTCTTGTCGCATCATCAGCAGCCAGAGAAAGCTGATCGTAAATTATCCTTCTGGTGTTGGGAATAACATCATCCAGGCAGACAGCCTGATTAACAAAATTCGTGCTTTTCATGCCAAATATTGCGCTCAGGCTCCATGCATGCAACTTGACACAAAAACAACTGAGGTGTGGGTTCATGTCAACCACCACAGGCTGTGTAATCTGTCCTGCAATAATGCTTTCTGATTGTTTTTCCAAATTTCCCTTACCGGTATTGATACAAACAGAATCACCAAAATGAAAAATCAACTCAGGATATCCGGTGGGTGAAATCTTTGCCAATTTTCTATCGCCGGTAGCATCCTTGACTTCAACAATCCAGTAATATTTAACAATATCATACAGGTCAGCCGATGGTGCATAATATTTCACACTGATATCATCGGTTTTACTGATTTGCGGGCTCAAAACTTCAGGATGAGCATCATTGCCTGGTTTTTTCCTTTGCATTTTAATTTGAATAGTAAAGTTGGTTTGTGAACACAGGTACTTCAAGCATCACATCAAATGACATCCAACTGAAAATAAAATGATTGTTTCACATCAACCGCACACTAGCCGAACATACCGTCTTCACAAATATAATCAAAATATCCAAATGCATAACAGTATCAGTCAGAAAATCAGGAAGGTGCTGACTGGTTATTTAAAAAATCCAACATATTTCAGATCAGCCTGTCTTCACTTCTTCAGTTTCATAATCAAATTCAGAGCCACGGGCTGAATGAGGTATGGTATAGATAGCAAGCAATACAATACCGGCGATAACAACAGCCCAGCGACGTTTTTTCTTCAGATTCAGTAATACTGCGGCCAGCCAGAATATACCGGCAATCAGGGTTTTGTTATCCGTTAAATCCATGCCCACGGGGAAACCTGTCCATGCCTGTCCAAAAGCAAAATACTGCACCACGGGACCAAAAATAAAGCCACCAACAAACAAGCTGCCAAAAGCCCACCAGGCAATTTTTTTAAAATTCCCGATCCGGGTGATGGCCATTAGCATAGCTGCAGTGCTGAACAACATGGCCAGGAACATAGCCAGGACATGCGGTATCAAAGCCCAGGCAGGAACATCACCTTTGAACCGAACCACAGCGGCATTATCTTCATTGGAAAAAGCAACATTACCCTGTCTGTAAATTATCATGTGATAGCGTAGCTTTCCCGCAGCAGGCTGTATCGGCAAACTGGCTAAATAAGCATCTTTCCCGGCCAGCATGAGAACCGTGTCAGGTTCAAAAGTTCCCGGGTATTTTTGATAGACCAGCCGGATACTGTCGATTTCTTCATGCAAAGGCATTTCAACAATGCAACCATCGCCAATGCTCGCCGAACGGGTTAATTCAAACGCATACTGATTTCCGGCTATAGAAATTTTAAAATCCAGCGGATAGGTGGGGCCGGTTTTGCGCTGATAAACAGATGCACCAAGTGTCATCACTGCGGCCAGAACCCAAAGCAATATTTTCTTCCAGATCATACTCTCTCACGTTAAAATTCAACTTCCAGTGATTTTTCCTTCTCATTTCTGATAATCAATATTTCAACCGTATCACCTTTATCAAAATCCGAGAGGATATTCATATAATCATATATATTTGATATTTCATGTTCTCCGATTGCGATAATCAGGTCTCCTTTCTCAAAACCGGCCTCATCCGCGGGCCCACCGGGTCGTACGCCATCCACAGCCATACCGTTTTCTTCTCTTCCTGCAACATCCGGCATGATTCCAAGGCTCACTTTCATATCGCTACCATGACGGCTGTTTTCACTCTTTTTCATTTTCTGATAACTGATTTCAGTTTCCGGCTTCATCAGGCTGTCAATCAAAACAATCGATAAATCAGCGATCTGGTCTATACCCTCAAAATTGATTTTATCTACATCATCTGCCGGTGTGTGGTAGTCATCATGCAGGCCACTGTTAAAGAAAAGCACAGGCACATTTTCCGAATAAAATGATGCCTGATCCGAACCTGCGTAACCTCCACCTCCCAGGCTTAATTTCAAAGGTCTGCCATCAAAGGACTGCAGAATTTCCTCAAATTCAGCTCCGGTTTTTACACCGGATATACTGAGCACGGAATCCTCCACCCTGCCAACCATATCGTAATTCAACATGGCTTTAATTTTATCTGCAGGGAAAGGCATATTTTCAACAAAATGATGGGAACCGAGCAGCCCCTGTTCTTCTGCACCAAACAAAACAAAAGCAAGGTTGATATCCGGTGTTTTTTGAGCATAATAATCAGCAAGCATCAGTACCATAGCGACACCGGATGCATTATCATCAGCACCATTGTGCACAGCATGCTCAGTGGGCGCGCGGGAGCCACTACCCTTCCCGCCATAGCCGAGATGGTCATAATGAGCACCAATGACAAGCCATGAATCGCTTTTTGACGTTCTCACACATCCGGCAATATTTGCAGTCTCATTGTAGAGTTTATCGATTTCAACATATGCATACATTTGCAAATCAACAATTTCATTCATTTCGTGAATGTCTGTTTTCTCATTGAACAGATCAGACAATGAATAATGCGTACCTTCCATTGCATCTTCCAATACCTTAGCAGATACCTGTATGACAGGAATATCCAGAAAAGCAAGCGAACGTGAATAGGCAAAAGGCTGAAACTCGGAATTTTCACTCAAATCATGTTTTCCGACAAATATAACTCCGGCAGCCCCATTTTGTTTTGCCTCAAGGCTTGCTTTTATCAGCTCCCTCTGCGATGGATATTCTCCTGCCTCATTATTTACCAGCAAAAGTGCCCATTTCCCAGGCTCATACGATACATTTTTCTGGCTTCCAAAATTCATAAAAACAAGCCCGGCGTCCAGGGCTCCATTTCCGGAAAAACTCACAGGCATAAAATCATCATGCATTTTCAGCTTTTTTCCGTGGAGTATTGCGATGCATTTATCTGAAGGCTCTATCCTTGTAACAAGCTCAAAAGGCTGCACATAACCAAAATCAAACCCTTCTATACCATGGTACTTCATTTGAGCAGCGATAAAATCAATTGAGAGGGAGTCTCCTTTTGTACCCGGCAAACGTCCGGACAACTCATCTGAAGCCAGGTAAGTTATGCTTCTCCGGGCAATCTCAACATCCTGCGCAAGTCCTTGCACAGCAATACAAACAGCAATAAATACAAGCAGAATTCTACAGCGCATAATGAAGTTCTTTTTACCAGTTTACTAAAGCCTGCAAGATAGAAAAATGTTTTAAATACCGATATGGCATCTCATTGATAAATATTTCTTTGTACTCGGAACCAGAATTGCAAAAAAATGAATCCAGTGATGTTCCGGCTGATAAGATTTATCAGAATTTTTGTTAAAACCTAAGTTATGACTTACTTTGTATTGCAAATAAAAAAATCATGAATACACTTCTCAAAAAACACAATACTCCCCGGGAAAGCACGCCCTTTTCCCGCATCAGAAATAAAGATTTCCTGTCAGCCATCAAGGCCAAAACAAAGGAGGCCGGCAAAGAAGTTGAAAAAATTAAAAATACTAAAGCAAAACCGGATTTTAAAAATACCATTCTTGCATTGGAGATGTCTACATTGGATCTGGACAGAATTTCTACCACATTTTTCAATTTACTGTCAGCAGAATCAAATGATAAATTACAAAACAGTGCCCAAAAGATTTCCCCGCTCTTATCTGATTTTTACACGGACATCATGCTGGACCGTGAGCTTTTTCTCAGAATAGAGGCGGTCAGACAGTCAGAACATGGTTTGCAGGGAGAAGACAAAAGACTTCTTGAACAAACCCATTTGACCTTCATCAGGCATGGTGCAGGTTTAGAACAAAAGGGACGGGAGAAATTAAAAAAAATAAACCGGGAGCTTTCACAATTATCACTGACATTTGACAAAAACTGCCTGCATGAGTCAAATCATTACATGTTGCATATCAGTAACAAAAATCAGCTAGCGGGCATCCCGGAACATGCCGTACAGGCAGCAGCTGATAAAGCCAAAGAAAAGAAGCTCAAGGGCTGGGTTTTTACCTTGCAATACCCCAGCTATCTGCCGTTCATGAAATACGCCGAGGAAAGGGATTTGCGCAGGGAAATGTATATTGCACGAATGAGTCAGTGCAGCCATAACAATAGCTATAACAATCATAAGATCATAAAAAAGATTGTTTCCTTGCGCATCGAGATGGCACAGCTACTTGGTTATGAAACATTTGCAGATTATGTACTGGAAGAAAGGATGGCAGGCAGCAAACAGAATGTTATGACTTTTTTGCACAATCTGGCAGATGTTTCAATAAAGAAGGCCCATGCTGAGCTGAAAGAAATTCAGACATTTGCTGAAAAATGCGGATTTAAGGATGAAATCATGCCATGGGACTGGGCATTTTATGCAGAGAAGTTTAAAAAAGAAAATTTACAAATTGATGATAACATTACACGGCCGTGGTTTAGTCTTGAGCGGGCAGAAAAATCGGTTTTTGATCTTGCCACCCGTTTGTATGGTTTGACCTTCACAAAAAGAGATGATATTGATGTTTATCACAAAGATGTCAGGATATTTGAAGTAACAGATGCTGATGACAATTTTACCGGCCTGCTTTATCTGGATTATTTTCCCCGCAACGGGAAGCAGAGCGGAGCCTGGATGACCAGTTACAGGGAACAACACATGGCCGGAGATGAAAACATCAGACCACATATCTCACTGGTATTTAATTTCACCAGGCCGGGCAGGAATGCACCCGCGCTATTGAGTTTCAATGAATTTACTACTTTATTGCATGAATTCGGACATGGACTGCACGGTCTGCTAAGTCAGTGTAAATATGCATCGTTTTCGGGGACTTCGGTGAGCCGTGATTTTGTTGAACTCCCTTCTCAGTTTTTGGAAAATTATGCCTATGAAAAGGAATGGCTGACATCTGTAGCGCTTCATCATGAAACAGGTGAAAGCATGCCGGACAATCTGATTGATAGGTTAAGCCGTGAACGTCACTTTTTGTCAGGATACCAATCCGCAAGACAGATTGGCCTTGCACTTACTGATATGGCCTGGCACAGCCTTTCCGGGCCCACGGAAACAGGGGTGATTGAATTTGAAGACAAGGCCATGGCGCAAACACAGATTTTGCCAAAAGTCAGCAATTGTGCAACCAGCCCCTCCTTTGGTCATATCTTCGGTGGTGGCTATGCAGCAGGATACTACGGCTACAAATGGGCGGAGGTACTTGATGCGGATGCTTTTGAAATATTCAGGGAAAAGGGGATTTTTGATACCCAAATCGCAGAATCATTCAAAAAAGAAATTCTTGAAAAAGGCAGCTCAAGAAAAGAAATGGATTCCTACATTGCTTTCAGGGGAAGAAGACCCGATGAGGAAGCATTGTTAAAAAGAAGTGGGCTCTTAAATCAGAAAGGTCCCGCAGAATCTACGGGACACTCTCTTAAAACCTAAAACCAAATCAACTATGAAAAACTACACTTCACTCTTCTGAGTCAGTATCAATTTTCACTGCTAAAGTACAGTATTGTCACACATAAATTCATGACAAATGTTGGTTTTTTTGCCTATTATATGACCATCAGTTTTTCTTATGATGACAGATATTTATCGCAAACCAACATTTTTAAGTATAGTTTGAAATCCATTGGATATATATCCACAAAGCCAGACAGAAGTTCCGGAAGCTTGGGACTGCAAGGAAAATTTGACTTAACTTTTTATTTTGACCATTTTATATAAATTTAGTCGTTGAATTTCATCGTAACAAACACCAGCAAAAACACCAAAAGAACACGCCTTGTCATTACAAACCACACAAGCCTTACTACCACAGGCTTCTATAAGCTACCAATATCATCATATGTGTTTTGCCGATGCATTCTCCTTGTATGATTTTCTGCACCATGGTAAAAAAAAATCAACAAAAACTGTTCTTTGGCAGTTTAGATTGAAAAGAGTTTTTTTACCTTTACGATGAAAACAATGATATTATAACAGTATAAAAATGATATAACTGGCTTTATGAAAAACGAACTTTTTATCAACAGGCACATTGGCCCGGAAGAGGCTGACATCAAAGAAATGCTAAAGACCGTTGGTGTTGATTCCATTGAGCAACTCATAGATGAGACAATACCGCCAGCCATAAAACTCGACAAGCCGATTGACATGCCGGATGAAGGCATAACAGAACAGGAATTCCTTGCTCACATCAAGGAAGTGGCAGGCAAAAACAAGGTTTACAGAACTTACATTGGAGAAGGTTACTACGGGACAAATGTGCCGTCTGTAATTAAGCGCAATGTTTTTGAGAATCCGGGCTGGTACACATCCTATACTCCATATCAGGCAGAAATATCACAGGGAAGACTTGAGGCTCTGTTGAATTTCCAGACCATGATAACAGAGTTGACAGGCATGGAAATGTCCAATTCATCACTTCTTGATGAAGCTACATCAGCAGCGGAAGCCATGTCACTCATGTTTGACACCCGTTCCAGAAAAGATGTTAAAGCCGGAAAAAACAAATTGTTTGTTGACAAAAACACATTCAGACAAACCCTGGATGTCATAGAAATGCGTGCCGAACCCATTGGTGTGGAAGTCATTGTTGATGATTTCAGCAATTTTTCCAAAATCAAGGATGGACAGTTTTTTGGAGCTATCGTACAATATCCGGCAGCGGATGGCAGCATCAGGGATTACAGCAAATTTGCAGAAGAAGCCCATGAAGCCGGCCTTCTGCTTACTGCAATCGCTGATATTATGGCACTTGTTTTACTGCAAAAACCTGCAGACTGGGGAGCGGATGTGGTGGTTGGCAACACCCAGCGATTCGGAGTACCCATGGGTTTTGGCGGTCCGCACGCAGGTTTTCTGGCTACCAGCTCAAAATACAAAAGAAATATCCCGGGCCGTATCATCGGAGTTTCAAAGGATAAATTTGGCAAACCGGGCCTTCGCATGGCTCTGCAAACCCGTGAACAGCACATCAAACGCGAACGTGCCACATCAAATATATGTACAGCACAAGCCCTGCTTGCCAATATGGCCGGTTTTTATGCAGTTTACCACGGCCCCATTGGTCTGAAGCGCATTGCCGGAAACATCAATAAAAAAGCCGCAAGTCTGGAAAAAGCCATTACAGAATTGGGATACAGGCAACTCAATGAATATTATTTTGACACCCTGCGTTTTGCCTTGCCGGATACCATTCAGGCATCTCAAATTCAGGCCATTGCTGCAGATTATAAAATCAACCTGAACATCATCCGTCAGGGAGAGGTTGGCATCAGTATGGACGAAACTGCAAGACTGCAGGACCTGAACGATATCATCACCATATTTGCCAAAGCAGCAAATCAGCATTCAAAACCTCTGGAGCAAGGTGAAGGCAAACTCAGCATCCCCAAAAAGTTCCTGAGAACAGATGCATTCATGGAGCAGGAAGTATTTAACTCATACCACAGTGAAACCAAAATGATGCGCTACCTGAAGAAACTTGAGCGCCGTGACATTGCACTGAATCATTCTATGATTCCGCTGGGTTCCTGTACCATGAAACTCAATCCTGCAACCACCATGCTTCCGCTGAGTTGGGAAGAGTTTGCCAATATCCACCCATTTGCTCCCGCAGACCAGTGGAAAGGATATCAGGAGATGATGTGTGAGCTTCAATCCGATTTGGCCAAAATCACCGGATTTCACGCAGTGAGCCTGCAGCCGAACTCAGGCGCCAGCGGTGAACATACCGGCCTGATGGTCATCAGGGCTTTTCACCGGGAACACGGACAAGAACACAGAAACATTTGTCTGGTGCCCTCATCTGCCCATGGAACAAATCCTGCCAGCACAGTAATGGCAGGCATGAAAGTTGTTGTTGTGAAATCCGATGACAATGGTAACATCAGCCTGAATGATCTGCAGGAAAAAGCAGAAAAACATAAAGATAATCTGGCTGCATTCATGGTTACCTACCCTTCTACACATGGTGTTTTTGAAAGCAAAATCAAAGAGATGAATAAAATCATTCATGATAACGGTGGATTGGTTTATATGGACGGAGCAAACATGAATGCCCAGCTGGGACATACACACCCCGGAATCATCGGTGCTGATGTCTGCCACCTGAATCTGCATAAAACATTTGCCATTCCTCATGGTGGTGGCGGACCCGGGGTTGGACCGATAGGCGTAACAAAAGAGCTCAGCCCCTATCTGCCAGGCCACTCTGTGATACCAACCGGCGGAGACAAAGGTATCAAAGCTGTAACAGCCTCTCCTTTTGGTTCTGCAAGTATTTTACCCATCACATACGGGTATATCAAAATGCTGGGAGAAAATGGACTGAAAAAAACATCTGAAATTGCCATTCTCAATGCTAATTACATCGCAAAAGCTCTGGAAAAATGGTACGACGTACTGTATACCGGAGAAACCGGCCGATGTGCTCATGAGATGATTCTGGACTGCCAGCATTTTCAGAAAGAATACAATGTAAGCTCTGCTGATATTGCCAGAAGACTGATGGATTACGGCTTCCATGCTCCCACCCTGTCATTCCCCGTACATGAAACACTGATGGTGGAACCCACGGAAAGTGAAAGCAAGGAAGAACTTGATCGCTTCATTGAAGCTATGATACAAATCCGTAAAGAACTGGACAAAATTAAAGATGGAACCTGGACAGCAGATGACAATCCGGTAATCAATGCTCCGCACACCGCGGAAGAATGTCTGAGCAAAGACTGGAATCACAGCTATGAAAGAGAAACTGCAGCCTATCCGCTGACATGGGTCAGAGAAAATAAATTCTGGACATGGACCGGCGCAATTGATAACGGGTATGGTGACAGAAACCTCGTTTGTACCTGTGACCCGATAGAAGCATACGAATAAGAAAACGTCCATATCAACCAAAAAGCCGCTCCGTAAATGGGGCGGCTTTTTTGTGCAGGCATGCACAACTTCAGAAAATTTTTGAATTTTATCCAAAATAATTGCAGGAAGAAAGAAAATAAAATGTAAATTTAGGTTTTAAAACCGGAAGCTTATGAAAAGATATTTACAATTGCTTATGATTGTTGTTTTTGCGGGAAGCGGAACAATGTATGCAAACGGAAAGGGAGAAGCAACAGAAAAAAATCAAAAAGCTTCACAACTGGCAAGCAATGTCTACTTTTTTGAAAATCAGGGTGAATACCTTGATGAAGTCAGCTATTATGCCCGTGCATCTTATGGCAACGTCTTTGTCAAAAACAACGGACAACTGGTATACAGCCTGGCTAAACGGGAAAATGACAAGGTTCAAAACATTGCTGTTTTCGAGACCTTTCCGGAAAGCAATCCATCTGCCATCTATGGCACAAGCGGTACCAAAGGAAAATTTCATCGATTCAAAGGCAAAAATCATCAACTATCGGCCAAAACTAATTACGAAACCGTACAGATTGATGAACTCTTTGACGGAATTGACCTTGAACTGAAAATGCATACAGACAATATTGAGAAAATATTTGCTGTAAAACCCGGTGCTTCCGCATCAGATATCCAGATTGAACTTGATGGCTGCAATGGGCTGGATACAGATAATGGCATGCTGATACTCAACACAAGTGAAGGAAAAATCAGCTTTACAAAACCTGTTGCTTATCAAATCATCAATGGAGTAAAAAAAGAAATTGAGGTTCGTTATTCAATATCAGCCGACAATTCTTATGGCTTTACCGTCGGAGATTATAACTCTGAATACACCTTATATATAGACCCGCTGCTGGCCTCAACTTATGCCGGTGGCACCAGCAACGACTACGGCAAAAGTATGGCCTTTGATCAGAACGGTAAATTGTTTGTTACCGGATATACCTGGTCGGGGAACTATCCTACCACCGCAGGTGCCTTTGATGAAACATACAATGGAGGTGACTACGATGTTTTCGTAAGTCGTTTTGACTCTACCCTTACCACACTGGAAGCTTCTACATTTATCGGTGGCGGTCAGTACGATATGGGCATGAGTATGACAATTGACACTGCTACAAATGATGTCATCATTGCAGGAGAGGTACAATCCACTGATTTCCCGGTTACTCCCGGTTGCTATGCATCTACCCATAGCGGCGGAGATTCGGATATTTTTGTCAGCCGCCTGAGCAATGACCTGAGCAGCCTGATTGCCTCCACCTATCTTGGTGGCAACAATCCCGACAATGTAACGGATATTATTTATAATCACAACAGCAATACCATCTATGTAACCGGTGCTACTGAATCAAGTGATTATCCCACAACAACAGGAGCCTTTGATGAAACTTTTGACGGACCAAATTCTGCTGTTATCCTTTCTCAGTTCAATGATGACCTGACAAGCCTGTTAAGCTCCACACTGATTGAAGGAAACTCTTCAGACAAAGCACAGGCCATAAAGCTTGACCAGAATGATGATATCATTCTTACCGGTTACACAGGGAGTTTCACCTGGCCAACAACTGCCGGAGCATACGATCAAATCCACAATTCCAGCAATGATGTGTTTATCACAAGAATCAGCGAAGACCTAAGCACAATTATGCATTCCACCCTGATTGGCGGGGCTTCCTATGAACGGGGGAATGATCTTTTGATTGATGCAAACAATGATATATTTGTTCTGGGATATACTGCGTCAGATAACTACCCAACTACTGCCGGAGCATTCAACACAAGCTTCAATGGTGCCGTAGATGCCTTTATCACAAAAATATCTTCAACCCTTGATCAGGTTTACCACAGTACTTTCGTTGGCGGAGACCAATGGGAATATGCTTTTAACATTGTCATGGATCAGGATGACCACATCTTTATTGCCGGCAATACCTACTCTGTGGATTACCCGACAACTTACGGGGCATATGATACAGTACATAGTGATCCGACAAATTCAACCGATGTATTCATTACCAAAATGGATACCAGTCTTTCCGATGTTCTGGCTTCAACATTTATTGGTGGTTCTACATTTGATTATCAGGAAGACCTGATCATGGATATGTACAACCAGGTTTTCATTACAGGTTATACCGCATCCGGCGACTATCCTGTAACACCCGGGGCATATAATGAAATGTTCAACGGTACGCCGGTGAGCACGCGAGAAATATTCATCTCAAAATTTGACAAAAATCTATCAACAGAACCACCTGTAATCATTACCCACCCCACTGATGCCACAGCCTGTGAAAACTCAACAGCGGTATTTACAGTAGAAGCTACAGGAGGCGGCACCCTCAGTTATCAGTGGTATCAGGGCAATTCCGGCATTTACAATCCGATACCTGGTGCTACCAACGATACCTTGCATCTGATGACCGATATAAGCATGGACGGAGATTCTGTTTATTGCGAAGTAAGCAATGAAGGTGGAGCCGTCATTAGCAACATGGCTCTGCTGACGGTAGATGAATTGATTGTTGCTGATGCAGGAAGCGACCAGGCTATGTGTGAAATCGACAACACGAACATGGCTGCCGTCCCTCCTGCTTCAGGGAGCGGAACCTGGTCACTGATATCCGGCAGCGGAACCATTGCAGCCGTCAATGACCCCGCAACAGCTGTAACCGGCCTCGGCACAGGAGACAATTATTTTGAATGGGAAGTTGTCAATGGCACCTGCATAAGCAGCGATACTGTTATTGTGACACAGGATACCATCATCCCGGCCAACGCAGGAGCTGACATCAGTATTTGTGATGTTGATACTGTTCTGATGAATGCTTCAGCCGCCTCACCCGGCACCGGCATGTGGACAGCCAATGACGACGGCACAGTTGCTGAACCTGCCAATCCCAACAGCCTGATCAGCAACCTGCCATACGGAACCAACTCCTTCACCTGGGAAGTTAACAATGGTACCTGTACAGATACAGATGATGTGCTTGTTACCAGGGACAGCCTGGTAATTGCCGAAGCCGGCTCTGATCAGATATTTTGCGAATACGATACCACCAGCCTCGATGCTGACATACCTGTCAGTGGTACAGGCGTGTGGTCTGTTGTAACAGGCAATGCATCCTTTGATAATCCCACAGATCCGGCAAGTCAGGTTGCAAATCTGGATTATGGAAACAACCAGCTTGAATGGACAGTAACCAACGGTTCCTGTGTATCCACAGATCAGGTAAATATTCAGCGTGACTCTTTGATTCCTGCAGATGCAGGTACAGATCTGGATCTCTGTGATACCTACCACGCAGTTATCACCGCAGAAAATCCCGACCCGGGTACCGGTATATGGTCAGTTGTCAGCGGCGCTGGCAGCTTTGCCCAGGACAATCAAAACACAACCACAGTTTCAGGCCTGCAGGTCGGTGACAACGTATTGCAGTGGGAAGTAACCAATGGCACCTGTATCGATGCAGATACACTGTTTATTCATGTTGACACAACCATTCAGGCACAGGCAGGTCCTGACCAGCAGATATGCGGAGACAGTGCCTTTCTGACAGCACTGAACCCGGCTCCCGGATCAGGAATCTGGTCAGTTCACAATGGTTCCGGCAGCATCTCACAGGCAGATACCACTGAAACCTATATAACCGGACTGCAAACCGGCAGCAACACCATACACTGGACTGTCACCAACGGGGCCTGCCAGACCTATGATGAAGTTGAAATCATAAGCGATACCGCAGTCTATGCAGAAGTTATGGCAGACACCAGCATTTGCGATAACAACAGTCTGACAATTACAGCCACTGACGTTTCCCCCGCCAACGGCTGGTGGAGCATCATCAGCGGTGGCGGAAACATTGCTGACAACACATCCGCTGTGACCACCATAGACAACCTGCCGGAAGGAGAAACTGTTCTTCAATGGCATGTAGAAAACGGAGAATGCTCTGACCAGGCAACTGTGACCATTACACGTGACATATTGGTCACTGCGGTTTTGCCCGATGATTATGCCATCTGTGCAGAAGATATCAACCTGGAAGCAAACGATCCCGCACCGGGCACGGGACTATGGCAATCACAAGGCAGCAGCGCAGTGATTTCAGAACCTGCTTCTCACATAACAGACATCAGCGGACTGGATACTGGAGAAAATACATTTACCTGGACAATTACCAATGGCACATGTGTTTCTTCTGATACCATTATCATTACAAGAGACAGCCTGATGATTGCTGATGCCGGTGATGACATCAGCCTCTGCCAGCAGGACAGCATTACCCTTGACAGCGACGACAACGGCAACTGGACACTTATTTCAGGCAGCGCCGATGTAAACAATACCAGCGACCTTGCAGGCCCAATTGCTATCATAACAGATATTGGCCTGGGAGCAAACGAGTTTGCCTTTACCATGACCAATGGTGTATGTGTTGATGCTGATACACTCACCATTACACGGGACAGCCTCGTAACAGCCAATGCCGGCAGTGATCAGAGTATTTGTGATGACCTTAACACCATGTTGTCAGGAACAGATGCATCATTTGCTTCCGGATTATGGACAGTTGCTGAAGGTGAAGCTGTCATTGACAATCCGGAACAGGCTACAACCGGGGTTTCAGAACTCAGCACAGGCGAAAATGTCTTTGTTTGGACAAGCATCAATGGCTCCTGTATGGATTCCGATAGCCTGACAGTAACACGCCTCGAAAGTGTTTCCATCATAAGACAGCCACAAACAAGAACGGTTATTCAGGCAGACACAATCATGTTTATTGTAGAGGCTGAAGGAGATATCACCGGATTCCAATGGCTGAAAGATGGCGAAGAGCTGACAGATACATTGCAGTACACAGGAACAAACAGCGATACTCTGAAAATACACCGGCTTAGCTATCATGATGAAGGCACCTATTCCTGTCTGATCAGCGGTGAGTGCGGCGATGTCTATTCCAACAATGCCGAACTCTTTGTGAATGGTGGCGTTAGCATCTACCCCAACCCTACCTCAGGTGACCTCTATATTGAAATATCACGCATTGAAGAATCTTATCAGTTTAAGCTGATCGATGCCACAGGCCGGGTTATCCTTGAAGATGAAAGCACACACAACAGGCAGCATCTCGACATGAATAATTTCAGTGCCGGAATGTATATCCTGAGTATAGAATTTGACAATGAAACCATCAATTACAAGGTGGTGAAGGACTAAGCATAGAATAAACCAGGTTTGAATAGGCTGCTTTGAATTTCGAAGCAGCCTTTTTTTATGACATCCCGGCTGATAAACAAAAACTTCTGCTTCAATCAGGAAAAACCCACAGCCCAGGCAGATGGCTATCATCTTGATTTTCTGCACCTTTTCCATTTACAAGCGCTTACAAGCGAATGTAAAACGAAAGCAAGTAGTTTTTATCCGGTTATGATCATTGGATGCAGGTATGTTTGCAATCGAACCAAAAAAAATGAATTATGAAAACATCAGAAAACAAAATCATGTTGATTGGCAGACTAGGTGCTGACCCGGTCATCAGAAGATTTGAAACGGGCCAGCGCATGGCCAGGCTTACTCTGGCCACACATGAGACAAAACGGAACCTTGAAGGAGGTTTAGAGAAGATGACCAACTGGCATCAGTTGATAGCCTGGGGTCCGACTGCCGACATTATCAAGCAAATGCTTCGGAAGGGCAGGCGCATCGCGATTGAGGGCCGGCTCAATGAAAGAAAGTGGAAAGACAAAACCGGCACAGACCGCCAACAGAGTGAAGTTGTGGTAAAAGATTTTACCTTGCTGCAGTAGTCATCTTTCATCAGTAATGAATGAAATAAAAAGCCCCGGAATTCCGGGGCTTTTTTTATGCTACAATTCGGATTTACATTTTTTCAGGCACCTGAATTCCAAGCTTATGCATGGCTTGTTTCAGGGTAGCAGAAACCTCATCAGCGAGTATCAACCTGAACTGCAGGACATTTCCGTTACTGGCTTTGAGGATGGAGTAATCATGATAATACTTATTAAACTCCTTAGCCAGCTCAAAGGCATAATTTGCAACCAGACCGGGATCCATTTCATTTCCTGCCTCACGGAGTACCATATCATAATGGTCAATGAATTTTATCAGATCAAGTTCCTGTTCATTGATAATACTATCCTCGGAAATGCTCTTTGGTACACTGATATTCATTTTGGAAGCTTTCCGAACGATAGACCGGATGCGTGCGTGTGTATACTGAACAAAAGGACCTGTATTTCCGTTAAAATCAATGGATTCTTTGGGATTGAACACCATATTTTTTTTGGGGTCTACTTTCAGAATGAAATATTTCAATGCTCCCATTGCAATCATTGAATACACCTCTTTTTGCTGTTTTTCAGACATGTCATCAAGTTTACCCAGTTCATCTGACATCTCTTTACTGGTTTGGATCATGGCTTCGATAAGATCATCAGCATCAACCACTTTACCTTCCCGCGATTTCATTTTTCCTTCCGGAAGTTCTACCATACCGTATGACATATGCCGGATGATATCTGCCCATGCAAAACCAAGTTTCTTAAGGAGGGTTTTGAGTACCTGAAAGTGGTAATTCTGCTCGTTACCTACCACATACACCATTTCATCAGGCGCGTAGGTTTCAAAACGTTTTACTGCGGTACCAATATCCTGAGTCATATACACTGAAGTGCCGTCTTTTCTAAGCAGCAGTTTTTCATCAAGGCCTTCCTCAGTGAGGTCTGCCCATACAGAATTATCATCTTTTTTATGGAGAACACCATTTTTCAGGCCATCCAGGACAATTTGTTTACCGATTTTGTAGGTATCGGATTCGTAATAGATTTCATCGAATCGGATATCCATTTTTTCGTAAGTTTTATCAAATCCCTCATAGACCCATTGATTCATGGTATTCCAGAGTTCCATCACCTGTTCATCCCCTTCTTCCCATTTTTGCAGCATCTGCCGGGCTTTTTGCATGATCGGGGCTTTATCTTTGGCTTCTTTTTCACTCAGTCCTTTTTCTTGCAGTTCTTTTACTTCGGCCTGGTATGTTTTTTCGAATTTCACATATAAATCGCCAACATACTTATCCCCTTTCATGCCATTTTTTTCGGGGCTACCCTCCGGGTCAAAATCCAGGTAAGCCTGCATGGATTTACAGATATGAATGCCCCTGTCATTGACAAGATTTACACGTACCACATCATGACCGCAAGCTTCGAGTATCCTGGCCACAGAATCCCCTATGAGATTGTTTCTGACATGTCCAAGATGCAATGGTTTGTTGGTGTTGGGAGATGAAAACTCAATCAGCACTTTCTTTTTTCTTTCCGGAATCAGTTTATCATCTGGTCTGTGTGCAATATCATTGAGCCGTTCAATCCAGAATTCTTTGGAAAAGGATAAATTCAGGAATCCTTTAATGACATTGTAGGATGTGAGATTTTCAAACCTCTGCTTTAAATAAACACCGATGTCGTTTGCTGTATCTTCAGGCTTTTTTTTGCTGTATTTCACTACCGGAAAAACCACAACGGTCAGGTCACCGGAAAATTCTTTCCGTGTTCGCTGAATCTGTATAATCTCAGCCTTCATCTTTTGTCCGTACAGGACCTCTACTGCTTCTGCTACTGTTGCCCTAAGCCGTTTCCTCATTCTGTTACCAATTTTTTGACAAAAATAGTCTTGTCGTTGAAATATATGATGATATTTTTGATTTAGTTACTAACATTTTGTTTTGCATAAAATTTACACAAATCTTTCAGTCCGCATTTATGACATTTGGGATTTCTGGCCGTACAAATATATCTTCCGTGCAATATCAGCCAGTGATGGGCATCCTGCAGCAATTCTTCAGGAATATATTTCACAAGCTGCTTTTCCGTTTGCAGGGGTGTTTTTGCATTGGCAGATAAGCCAAGTCGCTCAGAAACCCTGAACACATGTGTATCTACGGCCATGGCCGGTTGTTTAAATGCCACAGAAATAATGACACTTGCAGTTTTTCTACCTACCCCCGGCAGTGTTTGCAGGCTTTTCATGTCAGCCGGCACTTCACCCTCAAACTCACTGACGAGTTTTTCAGCCATGCCTTTCAGATACCTGGCTTTGCTGTTGGGATAGGAACACGATTTAATGAATTCAAATATTTCACTCTCTTCAGCTGTAGCCATATGATGAGCATCCGGATAGGTTTCCAGCAATGCCGGTGTAATTATATTCACACGCTTATCAGTACACTGGGCAGATAGAATCACTGCCACAATTAGCTCAAATGGTGAATGATAAACCAATTCTGTTTCCACAACCGGCATTTCTTTTTGAAACCAGTCGAATATTTTTTCAAACCTTTCTTTCTTGGTCATATTTACAATTAAACCAGTGTTTCATCAAGAAACCAAATCGCACTCAAATTGTTGAGCAATCGGGCATTTCAGACCGGATTTGCTGACAATAAGGCCTGCAAATATAACAAATAAATCTCTTCTTTATATATCATTCTGTTCTATCAGGCAAAACAGCACATAAGTGTTTCATTCAAATCATTTTAAGGAATTCATCCTCGCTGATGATTTTCACACCCAGGGATTCTGCTTTATTGAGTTTTGCAGGGCCCATATTTTCACCGGCAAGCAGGTATGTTGTTTTGGCGGAAACGGATTGAACGATTTTGCCGCCATGATCTTCCACCATCTTCTTCAGTTCTTCCCTTGAATGATTTGTAAATACTCCGGATATTACAATTCGCTCTCCTTCCAGTTTATTGGATACAGGCAGGTTCTCCTCCCCTGCTTCGAGTTGCAGACCATAAGACCGGAGTCGCTCTACGATTTCCTGATTGGCAGGCAGGTTAAAGTATTCGACAACAGATTTGGCTGTGGTTTCACCGATATCATCTATGGCTTGTAAATCCTCTTCGGAAGCAGCAGCAAGTTTATACACATCAGGGAATGATCTGGCAAGCACCTTGGCTGTAGCTTCACCAACATATCTGATTCCCAGGGCATAAATCACCCTTGGATAGGGTACATTTTTTGCCTCCTGTATGCCCTGTATGATATTCTGTGCAGATTTTTCCCGGAATCTGTCCAGTTGAAGGATATCTTCTTTTTTCAGGATAAACAAATCTGCCATATTCTTTATCAGATTCCTGCGCAGAAAAAGGTCTATGGTCTCACTGCCAAGACTGTCAATATTCATGGCCTTACGGCTGATAAAATGTTCAATTTTGCCCCTGATTTGCGGAGGACAGGCATTTCCGTTTGGACAATAATGTTTAGCCTCTCCTTCTTTTCTTACAAGTGTTGTTCCACATTCCGGGCATTTACTGATAAACTCGAGCGGTTTACTGTTCTCGGCATGTTTAGCAAGGCCAACAATTTTGGGAATAATTTCTCCACCTTTCTCAACATATACCATATCACCTTCATGGATATCCAGCAATTTCATCTGGTCGGCATTGTGCAGAGACGCTCTTTTAACAAGGGTCCCGGCCAGTTGCACAGGCTTCAGGTTGGCAACCGGTGTTACAGCTCCTGTCCTGCCTACCTGATATTCTACCGATTCCAGTTTGGTTGTTGCCTGTTCAGCTTTGAATTTGTATGCGATGGCCCATCGTGGTGATTTGGCAGTCATGCCAAGCTCTTCCTGCATATCGTAATCATTCACTTTTATGACAATCCCATCAATTTCAAAAGCCAGATTGTGACGTTTTACATCCCAGTTATCAATAAATTCAAAGACATCTTGCAGAGACCTGGTACGGGTCATGAAATCCGGCACCCTGAATCCCCATTTTTTTGCAAGCAGCAAGGAGTCATAATGAGTTTTGGCGGGTACATCTCCTGGCACAAGATAATACAGGAAACACTCCAGTTTGCGCTTTGCTACTTCGGATGATTTCTGCATTTTCAGGCTTCCGGCAGCAGCATTTCTGGGATTGGCAAAAGGCTGTTTTCCTTCCTCTGCCTTTTTGGCATTCAGTTCTTCAAACACAGCTTTAGGCATAAACACTTCCCCCCGGATTTCGAACAATTCAGGAATGTTTTCGCCTTGAACTCTCAGGGGAACTGATCTGATGGTGCGTATATTGTCAGTCACATCATCCCCCTGATAACCATCACCGCGGGTCACCGCACGTTGTAAGACGGAATTTTCATAAGTCAGGCTGATAGAGACACCATCATATTTTAGTTCACATACATATTCGGGTTCCCGGTCAAGGCCTTTTTTTACACGAGTATCAAAAGCTGTCAATTCCCCCCGTGAGTAGGTATTATCCAGGGATAACATTGGGGTGCGGTGCTTTACCTGTACAAATTCCTGATTAAAATCCCTGCCCACCCTTTTGGTCGGAGAATTGGGGTCCTCATATTCCGGATGCTCATTTTCCAGCTTTATCAGTTCATTCATCAACTGGTCATATTCAAAATCAGAAATCTCCGGAGCTGCATCCACATAATACTTTTTGTTATGATAATTGAGATTTTTTCTCAACGCATCAATTCTTTTTTTCACATCCGCCATAAGTACTGTTTTACTAAAACAAGGTTACAATCTGATAATCAACAGGTATACATTCCATCTGCAAGCAGACTGAGAATGAAACTTTATTTTTTTAAAGATAATAAAATTGTAAAATTTGTATCTTCTGAGACTTGTTTCAGAAAATAATTATCAACAATATTGTATCTATGAAAAAGTTAAAAAACGCACTGGCATCAAAAGGCTCTTATCATTGTTTCGGATGTTCGCCGGAGAATCCACGTGGCTTAAAAATGGAATTCTGGCTTGATGGTGATGATGTTGTATCCTTTTTTGAACCTGAATGGTTTTACGACGGTTGGAAAGGCATCATGCACGGGGGGATTATTGCCACCATGATGGATGAACTGGGCGAGTGGATAATATTTTCACAGCTTGGAACCACCGGCGTCACCACTGATCTGAATGTCAGGTACAAGCGCCCGGTGAGAACAGACGAGGGAAAAATTGAAATACGCGGCACACTCCGGGAGATAAAGCGCAATATTGTCTTTATAGATGTGAACATCCGGAATGAATCAGGGAAAATCTGTGCTCAGGCGGAAATTGCATACTATACTTTTAGCAGGGAACAAGCAAAGGAAAAATTTGATTTTCCGGATAAGGAATCATTTCTGGATTAGATTTCTGTTCCCAGTTGATTGTCTAAAAACACGGTGGTCGTAAAAGCAAATCCCTGCCCCGGCTCTGTCTCAAACTTGTACCGGGCATTGATCATATCCAGACGATTAACAATATTTCTCAGACCGATCCCTGAAACAGAAAGATCTTTCTTTAGCATTTCCAGATCAAAACCGCAGCCGTCATCTTCATAAAACAGACTGACTTTTCGGCCTTTTGTTTCAAATATCTGAATATCAATGGAAGAAGCATCCGCATGCTTCAGGGAATTGTTAATCAACTCCTTAACGATGCGAAAAAGAGATATTTCAATGTTTTGTTCAAGCCTGGATTTCAGGGTGGAATCAAAATTTATATCCAGGCCGCTATCACCGGAAATCTGATCAACAAATGATCTGATTGCATGGTTCAAACCAAAATCTATCAGGATTCCCGGTATCATATTGCTGGACAAGTTGCGGGAAGCTTGCACAGCATCATCTACCAGCTCAGTAATTTTTCCAACAACCTCATCCTGATTTTCCTGTTCGCCGCTTTTTCCCAAAAGGCCGGTGTACATTTTAATTCCGGAAAGTATCGGGCCCAGCTCATCATGCAGATCACGGGCAAATCGCATTCTCTCTTTTTCTTCTGTGTCAAGAATGCTTTTCATAAGCCGGGCTTCAAAAGCCTTTTTTTCAGTAATATCTGACAAGACAACCATGATGGCCGTCTTGTTCTTAAATCGTGTTTTGATGGCTTTGACCAGGAAATACAGATTTTTCTTGTCTTTTGACTGCAGCTCAATTTCAAACACAGGAAATGTTTGTCCCGGCTTGTGTTCATCAAACCAGGCTTCCACTTTATTAAAATATTTGTCAGGTACGATTTCCCTGAAAGCAGGACCATTCATTTCCTCAAAGCTGTATTTAAGTTTTTGGCGAAAAGCTTCGTTGATGAAGAGAACCTCTTCGCCGCTATAATAAAATATGGGATCAGGAATCTTATCTACAGTATTTCGATACAATACCTCGTTTTTCTTAATCTGCTCTCTGGCCTCCTCAACTTTACGCATCATCTTAATTTGGTCATAAGCCTTTTCAACCAGAGCAGGTAAGATATCCTGGAAACCCTCATTTTTAACCACATAGTCCAGAGCGCCCATTTTCATAAGTGATATGGCAAGCTGTATGTCACTGTGGCCTGTGATAATAATAAATGGGGCATCATAGTTCATTTCCCGGAGCACCTCAACAAGCTCCTCCCCCGTCATATCCGGAAGGCTATAATCAATAAGCAATAAATCAGGCTGAATTTCAGGATAATTTTCTATCATTTCTGCCGCCATTGTATATCCTGTGGCATCATAGCCTGCCTGATTTAATTTGTATGTAATAAGCCTGTTGAGGGCTTGATTATCTTCTACCAGAACAATTTTCATATGCGCAAACTCTTTTCCATAAAGATAAAGAAAAATCACACACAGCAGAATAATCACAAATCCGAAAGAGCATTCAAGCCATGCTGCCGGCTCAGACAAAAACACGTATCCTGTTCTGTATCTTTTGACAGGATTACACTAAGCATTTTAACCGAGTCGGAAATACTGCTTTATCACCTGTCGCCAGACGTTTTTTAGGCGTATATTGATCATACAATAGAAAAAGTGGAAAAACAAACTATGAGAATACAGATTATCATAACGCTTATCATGCTGACTTTTCCCGGAATTGTTTCGGGGCAAAGCATTACAGCTGATTTTGATATGTCTGTAAACCAAGGTTGCACACCCCTGCAGGTTAGCTTTGTCAACCAGTCTGAAGGTGATAATCTGAATTACGAATGGGATTTCGGCAATGGCAATACTTCAGTTTTAGAAAACCCCGGCGCTGTATATTCACAGGCAGGAAATTATGATGTCCGCCTTATTGCCTATAACAACGAACATGCCGATACCATCTTAATAAAAAATGCAGTCAGTGCATACAGCAGCTCACAGGCAAATATCACAACCAACGGGAATACTGAAGGCTGTGCTCCTCTTTCCACAGAATTTTCCGCAAGTGGCTCAGACCTTTCTGATGGAGACACATATCGCTGGGATTTTGGTACCGGCACCATATATGAAGGCAAGAACATCAGCATGAACTTTGACGATCCAGGCTATTACGATGTCTTGCTCACCATCATAAATGAACACGGGTGTACATCATCCACTTATGCTGAAAACCACATTGAGGTATTCCCTGCAGAAGATTTTGACTTTTCCGCTTCAAAAACAAGCTTCTGCAATCTGCCTGCAGAAGTTACCTTCAGCCCTGATGACAATCTGCCGGAAGGCTCTGAAATACTCTGGGATTTTGGTGATGGTAACAGCTCAACAGAGACAACACCCACGCATACTTACGAGGATTTCGGAAACTATGATGTCAGCGCGACGGTTATCAACGCCAATAATTGCGAAAGCACTGTTAATCATACAAATATAATACAAATCTCTCCTGTCCTTGCAGATTTTTCACCGGCTGACACCGTTTTCTGCAACCAGACAGAGATTCAATTTTCCAACCATTCAGAGGCTTTCAGTCATGCTGAATGGGATTTTGGAGACGGCGCCACCTCGAATGAGGTTAATCCACAACATGAGTATTCAACTGCAGGAAGCTATGAAGTCAATCTGCAGGTATGGAATGATGACGGTTGTCAGCAGAGCATCAGCCATACCATTGAGATTGAACAGGTAGAAGCAGGATTCACCACCAGTGAATCTGTATTGTGCGGGCTTCCTGCATTTGTTGAATACCAGTCAGAATCAGAAAATGCTGTATCTTTTCAGTGGCGTACAGACAAAGGAATCACCAGCAGTCAGGAAGACCTGATTATGCTATACACTGATTCTGATATGAATCCCGGTTCTGATTTTCAGAGAACACTTACTGACACATTGATTGTAAGCGGTGCACTTGGTTGCACAGATACTGCCATCCAACAATCAGTGGAAATAAACATGCCCCGCGCCTGGGTAACACCAAATAATCTACCGGCATATGCCAATGATGTCAGGGGATGTGTTCCCTTAAGCATTGAGTTCAACAACGAGTCGGTTTACGACAACCCGACAGACAGCATAGTGGCTGTTCACTGGAATTTTGGTGATGGTAACACAAGCGAAGAGTTCAACCCCTCCCATACATGGACAGAGCCCGGTGAATACCTTACCCGCATGACGGTTAAAACTGCCGGAGGCTGCTCAAGTTCCTTTGAAATCCTTGTAGAAGCAGGTACACCACAAACCGCAGATTTTTCGTACAACATCCCTGATACCATTTGTGCTTCAGATTACATTTCACTATTTGATGAATCAAGTGATGAGAGCCTCATTGATCAATGGATATGGAGTTTTTCCGACGGTGGTTCTTCCGTTACACCAAATCCTCAGTATCATTTTACGGACACCGGTTATATGGATGTAGCCCTGATGGTTGGATACAATGGCTGTATGAGCGAGCCCGCAGGAATGAACGATATCACCTATGCAAAAGGCCCGGTAGCAGATTTTAGCAGAAGTTTTGATTGTGATACTCCCCTGCGCTGGCATTTTTCTGCAGATGTTACAGACGCAGACGGCTGGTACTGGAAAATGGGAGACGGAACCATTGGTTTTCACAATCAGGAAGAAGTAAGTTACACTTACAGCGAGGCAGGCAACTATACTGTGGAGCTGGTCGCTCACAATGTGGACAATGAATGCGATTATACTGCACGGAAAACGATCAAGCCACGCAAGCTGGAGGCAAAAATCAGCACAGACACCACTTATGGATGTCCCGGACTAACGATTAATGCAGACGGGGAAGAAAGTCAGTTTGCCATACCTGCAGAATACGGTGAAAAATGGGGAAAATATCACTGGATTATTGACAAGGGAGCAGTTGATTCGGTAAGCAGCGATGCCATCGAACACACTTTTTCCGAAAGAGGTGAGCATAGTATGAGCCTTGTGGTTACAGACCGCAACGGCTGCCGTGACACAGCATCACAAATCATCAAAATTTATCAACCTGTGGCCAAAACAAACATTGATAATATTACAGGTTGCGCACCACTGAATGTATCATTTGCTGCGCAGGTATCTTCTGACACTACAATTGACAATACTATATGGAACTTTGATGACGGGATGCAAAGCCAGGAATTAATCACGGAGCACACCTACACTGAAGGCGGCAGTTTCACACCGGGACTTGCCATTACAGATGTATTGGGATGCTCCACAAGCATTTCTGCACAGCAACCTGTGGTTACCAACAATCCTTCTGCAGATTTCAGCAGTGCTAACACAAAACTATGTACAGGAGAAAGCACCCGGTTTATTCCGGAAAATCAGGACAGTTCTGCCTCATACTACTGGAGCTTCGGCAATGGGGATACAAGCGAGGAGATGAGTCCGGAAATGGTTTTCAATGAAGCCGGTAATTATCATGTAAATCTCAAGGTTATTACCAATGGAGGATGTGTAAATCAGCAAACCAGGAACAATTACATCAATGTACAAAACTATCCTGAGATTGACTTTATAGCTGATGAAACAGAATCTTCCTGTTATCCATTCTCTGTACATTTCGATGTAAACAGCACTCAGGAGCTTGCATCCTTTGACTGGGATTTTGGAAACGAAAGTCATGGCGCATCCAATGAGAATCCCGATCACACATATCATAGTCCCGGCATATATGATGTTTCTTTAATTGCAGCCACCAGCAATGGCTGCAGCGACACACTCATTAGAGAAGAATACATCCACGTTGGTGGCCCCTCCGCAGATATCAACATGCCGGAATTGGCCTGTCCCGAGAATGAGTTTCAGGCATATGCCGGCAATACAAATGATGTAACAAACATCATCTGGGATATGGGCAATGGTGACATCATTCATGGAGACAGCATTGAATATACATACACTGCTCCCGGAGAATACAGTCCGGTGGTCATTCTTCAGGCTGATAACAACAATACCTGCGACAAATCATTTGAACTGAACATTGAGGTACCTGATTTTTACGCAGAGTTTACAGATGTACCAGAGATCTGCCAGGGTCAACCTGTAGAATTTCAGAATGAATCCTCACTGGCCGGACAATACCACTGGACTTTTGGCAGGGATGGAGAATCTTTGGAAACGAATCCTTCATGGAATTTTTCACAAAGTGGAGAATATGATATTCAATTGGTTGCCAGAGGCGATTTTGGTGAAACAAGGTGTATAGATACCGCCATCAGCACAATCAGAGTAAACCCCATTCCTCATGCAGAATTCACCTGGTCTGTACAGGAACCCCATGAATGTGAACTGCCAAAAGAGGTGCATTTTAATAACCAAACAAGGGGTGGTACTGTCTTCCACTGGTCTACTAACTCCAACTACTTCTCAAAAGAGAGTTTTTCCGGCAATACCAATCCCTCTTACACATTTGAGACATCCGGAACCCACACGGTTGAGCTGGTGAGCATCAATGCGTACAATTGCAGTGATACAGTAAAGCATGACATAAAAATCAACCCCGCTCCAAATCCTGATTTTTCAATTGACAATGCCAGCGGATGCGATCCCCTGACAACAGAATTCCTTCCTGAAATCAAAAACCCGCAGGACGATGCCCTGGAAACCACACACTGGGACTTTGGTGATAACAGGTTTTCAGACAGTCAGAATCCTTCACATACATATCATGCAGGAACATATTCTGTAAGTCTGGCAATTGAGACAGAAAATGGTTGCCGGGATACCCTGATAAAAGATTCTATTATAAAAGTACATCCTACACCCACAGCAGATTTTGTTTATGAAACTGCCAATCGGAAAGAAGATCCTGAAAAATACGGTGAAGTACAGTTTATCAACCACAGTGGCGGTGGTACATCGCCGCTTAGCGTAAGCTGGGATTTCGGTGATGGTTTTACTACAGAGGAAGCATCGCCAATGCACAGGTACAGCAGCAATCAAAACTATCTTGGCGAAGCATACCGGGCCAGCCTTTTTGTTACAGATGCCAGGGGATGCTCTGACAGCCTCAGCAAAGCAGTACAGATAGACTACTTTAACGGTTTGTATGTACCCAACGCCATCATTCCGGAAAGCTCACAGGGAGAACAGGGCATCTTTAAGCCCAAAGGCAAATCCCTCACTTCTTACCGTCTGTTGATTTACAACAGACATGGTAAATTGATTTTCGAAAGTGATCAGCTTGACCCGCATGACGGCAGCCCGCAAGAATCATGGAACGGAAAATTTCAGGGACAAATTGTTGAAAAAGGAGTATATGTCTGGAAAATCGAAGCCACTTTTTCTGACGGTTCGGAATGGTACTATGAAACAGCAGGCGGTAAACAAACCAACACCGGTACCGTTCTGGTAATCAGGTAGGCTTGCGCAATCAGGTTATCAGTCCTGTGATTTTATGATGCTGATGTTCGCCGGAGCGTCCCCTTACTTTATAAAATTCACCTTATCACCTGCTTTAGCCCCTGAGATATAAACAATCTTACAATCTGATTATAAAGATATTCCAAAAATATTTCTGTTTTCGGTTAATTAATTTTTTTTTCCTGTCAGGAAATTAGCCTACATTTGTCATGACTTTGGTTCCACAACCGTTTGTCGGTTTTTCCGGCATGGAACAAACGGTTACGGATGAAAACGGGAATGCCGTGAAAATCGGCAACAGTACCCGCTGCTGTAAGCTCCAAAGGTGTCCGGCAACCCTCGCCACTAACCGCCCCGGCGGTCGGGAAGGCAGCCAGACATGGAGTAAGTCAGAAGACCTGCCAGAGCAAATGTTTATCAGGCTTTCGGGTTAAAAGCTGAAACATCCGGATTTTGACACCAAAAGATGGATTTTTCATCCCCTGCCTTTCTGCCTGAATTGAAATCATTTTTGTTGAATCAATAATTTTTACATGATGAAAAAGTTTCACGGCTTTTTGTTAAGCACGGCAATTGCAAGCTGTATCTTTGGGTCCGGGAGCATGGCACAAAACACAGCAGATTTTGAAAATCTTTCTCTGGAACAGGAGAGTTATTATGACGGCAGCACCGACCACAGCGGTACTGACTATGAAACAGAATTTTTCCCTTATACATCGGGAGAAATTGAATTCGGCCTGAATTATACGGACTGGGGTGAAGCAGGTTCTTTTGGAGGCATGGCCTATTCCAACCAAACTGACACAAGTACCGCTACTTATGAAAACTATTCTGCGTATGCGCTCAACCCCGGTGGTGCCAATGGTACTGAAAACTACGGCATTTATTACCCCTCATTCAACCTGCCGGATTCCATAGTTTTCAATGAACCTGCAAATCCGCAGGGAGCATACATCACCAATCATACATGGACTTACCATTATATCAATTCAGAAGACACAGGCTTTAGCGATGGCGACTCTTTGAGTATTGTAATCAGCGGCTATCAGCAAAACGATGAAATCTGTGGCAGCATAGAAATCAAGCTTGCAGATTTCACCAATGGAAACAGTTTCATTATGGATGACTGGACCTGGGTTGATTTTACATCATTCGAGTCTGTAAAGTACATAAAATTCACCATCAGCTCCAGTGATGCCATGGTTCCTACCTACTTTTGCATTGATGAAATCGGATACCATGCGCAAAATACAGATATAAGCACCAAAGACACTGCAATGGAAATCTATCCCAATCCATTTGCCGGAAAGCTTTATATCACGAGCAGGGAAGATGCTGTTTGCAAACTATACGATGCTTTTGGCACCCTCCACATCAGGAAAAACATTCCTGCTGGCAAGCATCATATTGATACCGGCAATTTGTCTGATGGCATGTATCTAATCCAGGTAGAAAGTGAACACAATAGTTTCACCAGGAAGCTAATCAAATAGTTGTTTTTCATGGAGTGCCCTCATCCGGAGGGTGCTCTTTTAATCAAAAATCATGAAAAAATCACTTATCATCATTTTTATCGTATTTACAGCCATCAACCTGATAGCTCAAAACAGTATCATCACAGCTGATGATGCTGCAATCTCAGCATGGGCAAGTGAATGTACGGTAGATGCCGGGCCGGTTAACATGAGTACTCCCGCATCCCCTCCTGCTTCTTTTGGTGAGGCAGCCAATGGCATCGGAGAAGCAGACGGGCAGGTAGTCAGCCTGGGAGACAAAGGCAGTACCACACTGTTTTTTGAATCCGGCATAGCCGATGCCGAAGGGGTTGATTTTGCAGTATTTGAAAATGCGATCTATTCACCCCCGGACCAGGACAGCATGGTATATGCAGAACTGGCTTTTGTAGAAGTAAGCTCTGATGGTGAGAACTTTGTCAGATTTCCGGCATATTCATCCCTGCCTGCTGAAGAACAAACCGGAAGTTTTGAACCCATTTTACAGAAACTTGTGTACAATCTGGCCGGGGCTACGGTAAGTTTCCAGGGCTGTGGTTTTGATCTGGCCGAACTTGCTGATTCATCCGGCATAGACATAACAGATATCACCCATGTCAGGATTATTGATGTTGGAGGCAGCATAGACCCTGGGCTGGCAAGTTTCGACACCAACGGCAACATCATCAATGACCCTTTTCCAACGGAATACGCCTCAGGCGGCTTTGATCTGGATGCTGTGGCTGTTATCAACAACAGCACAAGCATACAGGCCCACTCCGCTTTCAGTTTTGAAATATACCCGAATCCGGCAACGAGCAGGCTGAACATCAGGGGTACCAAGGGATATTTCAGGTATGAAATTTATAACTCAGCCGGAAAAACAATACAGCAAAACAATCAAAGCAGGCCTGAAATCATGATTGACAACCTTCCGGAAGGGTACTATTTTATCAGAATCACAAACAGCAATAAAACAGCCATCAGAAAATTTGTAAAATGAAGGCATGCAGACTATCATATCTTTTCTTGATGCCCCTTCTGTTGAGTTTACAGGCCGGAGCCCAGAAAACCGTTTCCGACACTGTGAAACTTTCAGAGGTAATGGTTATGGCCAGGGCTGATATCAGGGATTTAGCCATGCTGGAACTAAGAATTGACAGTTTGCATATAAACAACAGCATACATACAGATATGTCAGATATGCTGCGGGAGAACACACCGGTTTTCATCAAACAAACTACAAGAGGCAGCATGGCCGGACTGTCTTTACGTGGTACCAACAGCACACACACCAGAGTAAGCTGGAATAAAATACCGCTGAATTCTCCCATGCATGGCAGTGTGGATATTTCTCAATTGCCTTTTCTTTTTGCCGATGACATCAGTCTGCAGTATTCGGCTGCATCCATGTTGCTGCATGACGGAGCATTGGGCGGCAGTCTGAATCTGTCTTCGCGGCCTGAATGGAAAAAGGGCTTCGAACTGAATTACGCAGGAGCAGCCGGCAGTTTTCACAGTTTTGATAATTACCTTAGCATCAATTGGTCAAATGAAAAATTAAGTACCTCGAGCAGGCTATTTCATACTACATCACAAAACAATTTCACCTACAGGAATCATGATATTGCTGACGGTGGTTTAGAGACCAGAAAAAATGCAGATCATACAGGCTATGGGTTGATGCAGAGCGTAAGTTACAGGCCTGCACCGGCACATTTCATCAGTTTCCATGGCTGGATACAAAACAATGAAAGGGGCGTACCCGGTCTCAGCACCAATGAAAGCGGTTCCCAAAACAGCCGGAGCAGACAAACAGATAAAGCTCTGCGGACAGTGGTCCGCTACAAATGGCAGGGGAAGATCGCAAGCACAGAGCTGTGGTCGGCAGCAGACAGGCAGGAAAACCGTTTCCATACTGACAATTACATCAGTGGCATAGGAAGCTTCCGCAGCATAGAAACCCATGCTGTTTCCCTGTCGTTATATCAGGGTATAAGTAGCCGGATAAAATTTTCCGGAGATCACAAGCTAAAGGCTTTGATCAGACATCACTACAATCAGGTGGAATCCAGGAATCTTCAGCAAGCAGAAAACAATCGAGCCAAAAGGCAGAACCTGTTTATAAGTAGTTCATATGAGCATATGCTGACAGACAAATGGACAGTAAATATGCTTGTAAAGCAGGACATCACCGGAGGGGAGTTTCACCTGCCAAACATGGCATTCACCAGCGCCTGGGAAATGAACAGGCAGATCAGCTTTTTCGGAGGGATTTCCCGCAATATGCATCATCCCTCACTGAATGACCTCTATCATATTCCAGGAGGAAATCCGGAGTTGCAATCCGAAACTGCCATCACTGCAGATGCGGGTCTTATGTACAGTCCGGCCTCAATCCCCCACTGGCATAACAGATTGTCCATTTATTTGCGCGATATCAAAAACTGGATTATGTGGCGCCCTACTCCTCAGGGATACTGGCAACCTGACAATATTGCAGGAGTTCACTCTGCAGGCCTTGAATTTACAAGCTATTTTGAAAGCAAGATCCGGGAATTTACCATCAGCGGAAGTGCATCATATGCATTAAACCGCTCAGTCAATATCAGCCGTGGAAACTATGGATTGTTTTCCTCCGGAGGACAGATTCCCTACATCCCGATACATTCCGCCAACCTGCGTCCCGGGATTGCCTGGCGCAACTGGCAGTTCCAGTACCAGTGGAATGCCTACAGTGAACGATATACCACAAGCAACAATACACCGGATATTTTATACAGTCTGTATCCCTATTTTATGAATGATATTCATCTGAGCAAACGTATTGAATCAAAACGCATACACCTGACCTTCATTGCCAGTATTTATAACCTTTTCAATGAGTCGTACCGCTCAGTTCTCTGGCAGCCAATGCCCGGTATAAACTACAGAATTGGTCTAAAAATAAATTTCAGATGAAAAAAGTTCTACTGGCAATAAAACTCACAGTGATACCTGCAGTGCTCATGTTTATTGCCGGATGCATGGAAGATGACATGCGCCCCGTTACAGCATTTGACACCAGTGGTAATGGCATTTTCATTGTCTGCGAGGGAAATTTCATGTATGGCAACTCTTCCCTTGCCTATTACGATCTGAACAGCAGAAAAATCACCAACCAGGCATTTCTTCAGGCCAACGGTATTCCGCTTGGTGATGTCGCTCAATCCCTGCTGATGCATAACGATCTGTTATGGATAAGCATAAACAATTCAGGAAAACTATATGTGATTGAACCGGGTAGTTTTTTATTCAGGGGAAAAATAAGTGGCCTCAGCTCTCCACGTTATATGTTGCCCTTAAGTGAAAATGAAATCTGGGTTTCCGATCTTTATTCAGGACATATTCACATCATAGAAAGCAGCTCGTTCAGCAAAACAGGTGAGATATCCCTGAACAAGGATAACAGCGGCACGCACAATGCAGAGCAGATGATCAGATATGGGAATGAGGTCATATGCAATTCCTGGTCATATGACAATTATCTCTTTTATATTGACATTGCATCACGGGAAATAATTGATAGCCTGAAGGTAAGATGGCAACCTTCAAAACTTCGTCTTGACCGGAATGAAAAACTCTGGGTCTTGTCCGATGGCGGATATGAGGGTTCCCCATTTGGCAAAGAAGCCGCAGCTTTACAACGCATCAATCCGGAAAGCGGTGAAATTTTGAGCAGTTTTGTTTTTTCTGAAACAGACAGACCTGCAGACATTTGTCTCAACCCGGCTGGTGACAGCATTTACCTTATCAATAAAGATGTCTATTGCTTTCATGTGGAAGCTGATCATATCGGCGAACCCGTGATTGACGGGAGTCAACACAATTTTTATGGCATCCGGGCTGGAGAACAGGAATTAATCCTCTCTGATGCAAAGAATTATATGGAACCCGGAAAAATTTACCTGTACAACCGGCACTTTGAACTCACGGACAGTGCAGCCACCGGCATCAATCCGGTGGACTTTGTATTTGAATAATTCCGGCAGACACATTCTTCAATTTTCTTCAGCACAAATTATGCGGCAGTGTTCCATGCATTCCCACTAAGGGAAAAGGCGTACTGCCGAATCAGCGTTTTACGTCTGTCCTGCAGGCTGACAATAGCTTACCTTTAATAAGAGAATCATAAGAAAGGATAAGTTAATGATAAAACAAATCTTCATCACAATTGCCCTTGTGCTGTTTAGTTTAGGCCTGCTGGCTCAGGACCTGAACTATTCCCAGTTTTATCATAACAAGATGCTTATCAATCCTGCTTACACGGGCATCAACAAAAGTCTGAACATATCACTACACCACAGAAACCAATGGTCTGGCATTGGAGAAGGCAATTTATTTCAATCAAGCATCGCCACGATAGATTACGGGTTAGGTCGCAAAACAAGCGGGCATTACGGTAGTGGTTTGGGTGCAGGTCTGATCTATCAGCAAAGCAAGACCGGCCACTCTGCATATACAACGCAGGAGCTGGGCATTCGGTTAGCATCAGATGCACCCAGGGCAGGCAAAGAAAAGCACGGTTTTATGGTACAGTTTCCTGTTGGCATCAGCTTTTCATACATAAAACAAAGCTTTGACTGGTCAGACCTTGTTTTTTCTGACAATTTGGATCCTGTCACGGGTTACATCCCCGGTTCAGCGTCTATCCCTTCAAACATCAGCCAACAGGCAAAGGCAGAATATGTCAGCGTTGGTTTTGGTGGTATGGGTGGTGTCAAAATCAAACGTAAGCAGAAAACGGCACACTACCTGAGTCTTGGATACAGCTATAAGCATTATTTCTCAACGCCGGGCAGTGAGAATACATATGAACTTCCAGGAAAGTGGAACATCCACAGTCTTTATCATTTTCCGGTATCTGAAGTTGTGCTAAGCCCCGGCATCATCTACCGCAGACAAGGACCATTTACCATCATCACTGCCGGCATGCAGGCAAATTTACCTCAAAACCTGACAGCGGGATTGTGGTTCAGAAATCAAACAAGTACAATGCAGTGGTCTGATTACTCCGATATGATTTTCAATTTTTCTTATCAATACAAGCAATTCCGTTTGGGCTATGCATATGACATGACCATTTCCGCATTGGGAAACAGCAGCAGCTCCGGAACACATGAATTGTTTGTACAAATGAGTTTATATGATGACTCACAAAGGCGCACATCCAAACGCAGGCAAAATACAACTTGCTTTTTCCAAGGCCTGAAATAAAACCTTTGGCCGGCTGTTACTCTTCAATCACCCTGGCAATTTTTGCGAACAAATCATTCTTATTCACTGGTTTGGCGATATAAGCATCAAAGCCCTGCTTGAGAAATTTTTGTTCATCACCTTCCAGTGCAAAAGCTGTCTGTGCAAATATATTTATTCCGGAGTACATCTTTCTGATTTCCTTCATAGCTGTTATCCCGGTGATATCCGGCATTTGTATATCCATCAGTATTACATCGTAATCCCCGTCATTCTGTTTAACTTTTTTGATGGCTTCGGTGCCACTTTCAGCAGTATGAATCTCTATATTTGTTTTTTTCAGTAAAATTGAGACAAATGTGAGGATATCCCTGGCGTCATCAACAATGAGTATCTTTTTTCCTGACCAGTCAATTGGTTTGGCTTTTTTTTGAGCTTCAACAACTTTTTGGCCGTGGGTATCATCAGCTTCAGGAGTACTGTTTTTCTCTGTCTGATTGACGGATGGCAAGGTAAAATAAAAAGTAGTTCCTTTACCCCGACAGGATTCCAACCATATTTCACCACCAAGATAGGTTACGAGTTGTTTTGAAATACTCAGGCCCAGACCTTTACCAGCCGGCGCATCAGATCTCCCTGCCTGATGGAATTCATCAAACACTTTGTGCTGCTGGTTCTCCTCTATACCAATACCGGTATCTCTGACAAAAAACCTGATCACCCGTCCTGAAACGATCTCATATCCTATACAAATCTCACCTTCACGTGTAAATTTGATGGCATTGGTTACCAGATTATTGAGAATCTGAACAAATCTGTTCTCATCAGTATAAATCGAAAAACCATTATCCTTAATTTCCATATCCAGCTTCAGCGTGATATCGATTTTCCCCATATTTTTCATTTGCTGCCGGAACTTTGCCGCAAGTTTCTTCAGTTTTTCATTCAGATTGAAAGTTGTTTTAAATATTTTAAGTCTGTTATTTTCAATTTTTGCAATATCAATGATATCAGAAATCAGGCTGAGCAGATGCTGGGCATTTTCATTGATAAGAGCAATAAATTCTTCTTTATCGGCCGGGTCAAGATTTTCATCCTCTACCAAAATCCTGGAGAAACCTACAATGGCATTCATAGGATTTCTGATCTCATGACTCATATTGGCCAGATAAGTGGATTTTAGTTTATCACTTTTTTCTGCCTGATCTTTGGCATGAATCAATTGTTTTTCTACCAGTTTTTTCTCAGTGATGTCCATCGCAATGCCAAGTAAGGCATGTACTTCTTTTTCCATTATGACAGGCACCTGCACAAAATTGATGAGTTTTTTAGAATTGTGCGGAAATTCAAACTCTTCCTCCTGAAACTCCACTGTCATCTTACTTTCTATTGTTGTTCTGTCGCGATGTCTGAAAACTGTAGCCACTGATTCAGGAAAAATATCTTCGTCGGATTTTCCCAGAACTCTGTGTTTACTAATTCCAAAAAGCTTTTCAGCAGCATGGTTCCAGACATTATACCTGAATGTTTCGGTATCTTTGACATATACGGCGACCGGAATTTTCTCCAAAAGAGTATCTCTCAGATGCCGGCTTCTTTTCAATTGCTCTTCCTGTGTTTTTCTGTCTGTGATATCCTGCACAGAGCCTACAATCAAAGGCGTTTCCTGTTCTTGTCCTTGTTTTACCCGGCTCTTTACTTCCAGCCAGAACAGCCTGTCATCCGCAAGGATACGAAATTGTTCAACAAAGTCCTGCTGACGACCTGCTTTGACTCTAAACCAATGCTTTACTCTTTCCCTGTCATCTGGATAAATAAAATCAAAAAATGCATCTTTGGAAATTTCGTCAAAATTTCTTTTGATGTTGAGGAAATCCAGCATCTGACCAAAACCCCGGAATGTTTCTTTTTCTGGATGATATTCCCAGTAAGCGATTTTTGATAATCGCTGAACTTCATGTAAACGAAGTTGATTTTCCCTGAGCAGCCTGTTTTTTTCCAGATAATCCGTTACATCCTGGATATAAACAAAGAGTTGTTTGTCTTCCTGCAAGGGATCATCCACAGTGAGAATGCTAAACTCAAGTGAAAAGATTTTGCCATGGGGATCTTTTACTTTGGACATAAAGCTCAAAAATTCATCATCACTGGCAGCCAAAGCATCATAAACAGCCTCTACTGTTTTGTATTCATCTTTCAGAATTTGCTGGCACATTTCACAATATTCCGGATTTCTTTTCGGGTCAATCCTGTCAAATAATTGTACTGCAGATTCACTCCTGAAAAGCACTTTCCCCTGGCGGTTTATTTTCACGATGGGCACCGGACTTTCACTCATCACCCGGTAGAGAAAATCGGCCTTTTTCACAGCCATCTCTTCAGCATTGTATTTTCCGGGCAGCTCTGTCAATTCATACAGCAGTTTATTGCCGGGCAGGGGGACAATTCTGTTTTGATAATACTGCGTTTTATTATCCTTATCTATTATATATTTTTTGTCGATTATTCTGCGCTCTTTTAAGGCCTCACGTATAGGCATATTGTTTACAAAACCCGGAAGTTCAGGTAGGATTTCATTCATTGACATCCCGCTCATGTTGTCAGAGCTAAGATTGATTTCAAAGTTTTCTGACTCAAATACATCCACGATTTTTGCTTCTTCATCCAATATGCAGATGAGGTGAGGCATAGAGTTAGCTTCCTGCGCAATTTTTTCCTTTTTCGCGGTTTCGGTTCGGGAAATTTCCTTCACCTGTTCGAGTTTTCTCAACTCACTGAGTTCCTTTTCAAGTTGAGAAATTTTTGTCTTTAGATTTCTTTTTTTCTTCAAAACCTGCCCAATTTTGTTGATAAGTGTAAAAATAAACAATTAAAATCAGGATATCTATAAGTAAATACAAGTATTTTCAGGATTGTGAATTATTTTTGATAAATGAATTAAAAAAATATTGCTTTACAAGAAATAAAGCGTTTTATTCGCATAAACTTAAACGTCCCGAATTATGATGAAAAAAATTTCTTACCTGACAGTACTCATTTTAAGCATCACATTTTTATTTTTTTCCTGCAAAACTTCAGATGAGAGTACATCTGACAAGGCAGAGAGTATTTCCACCTCAGATTTATCCGATCTTTCCGATTCTGCGAGTTATGCACTGGGTGTTCAGATTGCGCAAAGCTTTAAGCAGCAAGGCTTTGCAGAAAACATCAACCAGGATGTCTTTCTGGCTGCCCTGAAAAAGCAATTTACCAGCGATGAAGAATTACTGGAAATGGAAAAAGCCAATCAGATCATTCAGAAATTTATGAATGAATCATCGAAATCAGAAAATTCAGAAAAGATTGAAGAAGGGGAAGCCTTTTTGGAGAAAAATGCCAAACGCGAAGAAGTAAAGGTAACAGATTCCGGTCTTCAGTATGAAATAATCGAAGAAGGAAGCGGCGAAAGTCCAACACCACAAAGTACAGTAAAAACACATTACAAAGGCAGCTTGCTGGATGGAACTGTATTTGACTCCTCCTATGAACGGGGCGAACCTGCAGAATTTCCGGTAAACGGTGTCATTAAAGGATGGCAGGAAGCATTACCCATGATGAAAACAGGAGCCAAATGGAAACTGTACATACCTTACGATCTTGCCTACGGAGAAAGAGGCAGCCAGGGTGTCATTGGTCCCTATGAAACCCTTATTTTCGAGATTGAGTTAATCGAAATCACAAAAAAATAATTTTCAAAAACATAGCAGATGAAAAACAAAAGTCTGATTTCAATCAACGATTATTCCCCTGAGGAATATCTTCGTTTGCTCGACCTTGCGGCAGATTTTGAAAAAAATCCCAATCAGAAACTGCTGGAAAACCATGTTATTGCCTCTCTTTTCTTTGAGCCCTCTACCAGAACACGTCTGAGTTTTGAGGCTGCAATCAATCGTCTGGGCGGTCGCATCGTAGGTTTTTCAGAAGCCGGCAGCAGCAGCGTTTCAAAAGGAGAAAGCCTTGCTGATACAATCAAAACAGTAAGCCAGTACAGTGATTTGATTATCATGCGTCATCCCATTGAAGGCAGTGCCCGCTGGGCAAGTGAAGTTGCTGACGTACCGGTAGTAAATGCCGGCGATGGTGCCAATCAACATCCTACACAATGTATGCTGGATTTACATTCTATCCGCAAAACACAGGGTACACTGGAAAACCTGAATATTTTTCTTGTTGGTGATCTAAAATACGGCCGCACCGTACATTCCCTGCTTATAGCAATGTCAAATTTCAATCCCATCTTCAATTTTATCTCACCCGAATCTCTCAAAATGCCGGATGAATATAAAGATTATCTTGACAGCAAAGGGATCAAATACTATGAGCATACTGAGTTTACTGACATTATTTCAGAAGCTGATGTGATGTATGTTACACGGGTACAGCGGGAACGCTTTTCCGATCCCATGGATTATGAGCGGGTGAAAAATGCTTATGTCCTTAAAAGGGATATGCTGAAGGAAACCAAGGAAAATCTAAAAATTCTGCATCCCCTGCCACGTGTAAATGAAATTGATACTGATGTGGATGCCGATCCGCGCGCATATTATTTTCCACAGGCCCTGAATGGGGTGTACACCAGAATGGCAATATTAACTTCAATTTTAGGACTTAAATAAGAATGCTATGGACAAACGTAAAGAACTCACAGTAAGTGCAATTAAAAACGGTACTGTTATCGATCATATTCCTGCAGACAGTTTATTCAAAGTGCTTTCTATCCTGAATATTGATGTCATGAACAGTACCATTACCATTGGTAACGGTCTTGAAAGTGTGCGCCTTGGCAGAAAAGGTATCATCAAGATATCCGAGAAGCATCCTTCCATAGAGGACATCAACAAAATTGCCCTGGTGGCCCCTACTGCCCGCATCAATACGATTAAGGATTACAATGTAGTTGAAAAAACCGATGTGGAAACACCAAAACATCTGACCGGTATTTTCAAATGCATGAATCCCAAATGCATTACCAATCATGAAAAAATGCAGACACGCTTTGATGTGGTTGAGAAAAATGGTAAATTGCAGCTTAAATGTCATTATTGTGAAAAACACACTGATCAGGAGCATTTTGAAACAATATAAATTATGAAAGAAACTGGTTTACATCTGGCACTGCTGTTTTTACTCGGCTCTTTTGGTGCTACCGCTCAGGACAAGGCCATAGAACAGGCTGCAGAAGGCAACAATGCCTTTTGTTTCGAGCTCATGCAGGAAATTTATGCAGCAGGAGAAAACCAGGCTTTCAGCCCTTTTTCCATCAGCACGGCTATGGCAATGACATATGATGGCGCTGCCTGGCGTACAAAATGGGATATTGGGAAAAGTATGAATTTCCACTTTTCACGCAAAAAAAATCACGAAGCCTGGTCGGACATGCTGGATTATTTCAGACAGTTGAAAACCCCGATATTTCAATGGGCCAATGCAGTCTGGGCGCAGGAGGATTTTCATTTTGAGGACGAGTTTATTGGAGGACTAAGTGATTTCGATGCCAAAGTAGAGTATGTGGATTTTCGTAATACGGTAGAAAGAGAAAAAGGACGCAAAGCGATGAACCAGTGGGTGGAGTCAAAAACTGAAGACAAGATCCGCCACCTCCTGCACAAAGACAATATTGATAAAATGACGAGAATGGTGCTGATCAATGCCATTTACTTTAATGCTGACTGGAAATATCAGTTTGATCCCGAAAAAACGAGGACAAATCCTTTCCATACAAGGCAGGGTGACATTGAAACAGAATTCATGACCATGAAGTCAGAATTGCCATTCACAGAGACAAAGAATTTTGAAGCAGTGAGATTGCCATATACAGATGAGCTTGCTTCCATGTATATATTACTACCCGGCGAAAGCTCCGATGTTGATGACATTCTCAAGCTACTTGATCAGGATGGTTTTGATGCAGTATGCACTGATTTTGAAGAAACAAAGCTCATGTTTGCCATGCCAAAGTTTAAGGTGAAGGCACGTTATCAGTTGAAGCAAGACCTGGTTCAACTGGGAATGATCGCACCTTTTGCCCCATACGCAAATTTTAGCGGAATGAATGGGAAACGCAATCTGGTAATTGATGATGTAATCCATCAGGCACATATTGAAGTAGACGAACAGGGCACGGAAGCAGCTGCAGCAACCGCTGTGGTAGTGCGGGAAAAATCAGCCAAAAGACCTCGACAGTTCATTGCTGATAAACCTTTTGTTTTTCTGATTAAAGAACATAAGCAAGGAAATATTATCTTTGCCGGAGTGGTGGAGAATCCGGAAATGTAAAAGCCTATGAAAAAAGTAAAATTTATCATCATATTGTTGTGCTTCGTGATGTTTGGAAAAGCATCTCAGGCACAATTTGGCTATAAGCATGTATATGACACAATTGATGGTGTTGCGATATCATACAAATGGGCACACAGCAAGTGGTTAAAAAAATCCAGCCCGCTGCAGCTCCGTTTCAAAATGAAAAACACCAATGATTACGATGTAAAGATTGAGTTTGAGCTGGCTTATATGCTCAATCATATTGTCAAGTTTGAGAGTGGTGAACTGGAGTCTGAAATCAAAGATGGCCGGGCTATAACAGGCAAGCTAAACGGGTTTTATTTTGAGACCGACAAGCTGAGCAATGAAGAGCTTAAATCTGATGAATTTAGTTGGGATTTTGTAAAATACGAGGTTACACCCCTCAAAGAAGAGGAAGAAACAGAAGAAAAATAAATTGTAACATTAATCTAAAACAAAGAGTATTATGAAAAAAAGTCTTTTGGTATTAGCAGCCTTTCTGGCAATCTTTATGCTGAGTTGTCAGGATGGAGAAAAAAGTGAAAAAAGTGAGTCCGAAACTGACGAACAAAAAACCGAACAAGAAGCAAAAGCGAGTGGCTGCTGTGAAGAAACAGTTGAGTCATGCGATGGTGCCATCACCACCGATAAGCTATTGGCCAGGTTTGAAGAAAAGTCTGAGGAAATGGACGGCGAAGAGGTTTCTGTATGCGGTACAGTTACCCACGTATGTGTTCACAGTGGAACAAGAATGTTTCTGGGTACTTCAGGCGAAGAGGTCATTATTGTCACATCCGAGGAAGAGTTTCCTGAAGATAACATGGGCAAAAAAGTAATTGTAACAGGCAAAGTGAAGCTTGTTGATGATGCTCATCAGCATGGAGACGACGAGGAAGATCATGAACACATTGATGATGACCAGCACAAAGCGGCTGATGAGAGTCATTTTGAAATTGAAACAATCAAATGCAAAGTTTGTGAATGTGACCATTCCGAAGAAGCTTAAAAAGTCAAAACAATTCAAAAAAAAACCGCCTTTCGGGCGGTTTTTTTTATGCATGTGTTTCAAGGTATTCCTGTATTTGCCTGACAGCCATTTCTACCCTTTTCCTCAGGTCATCTATCCTGGACTTATAATGCCCGGTTTCCTGTCCTTTTTCGGCAAGCAATTCGAGTTCATTAAAATCCTGCCGGATACTTTCCATACCCATAATGGCTACAGAAGATTTGGCACGATGGGCTGTTTCTGACAATCTTTTCCAGTCTTCCTCTTCAATTGCCTTTTGGAAAACATCAAAGTATTCAGTGTAGGAATCGGAAAAATACTCGAACATTTCCCGCATTACCTCCGGGTCATATCCTGTTCGTTTGTTCAACAAAGCTACACTGAAATACTTCTCATCCATAAGCAGAGTTTACCTTCTGACCAGACGTCTTTGTACAAATCTCTGCAGGAATTTTTCCCGGTATGAGCGACCGATAGGAATTCTGGTATCTCCAATCAGTACATCATCTCCATCAATCTCGTTGATGTGGTTCACATTGATAATGTATGATTTGCTGGTACGGAAAAATACGGAATTCGGCAGACGTGAATGTATGGTTTTCACATTCATGGCTGTCATGTATTTTCCTTTGTTGGCATGCAGGATAACATAATCTTTGAGTCCTTCGATAAAGTAGATATCGTTGTAATTCAACTTGATGTATTTCCGCTCTGATTTAACGAAGATAAAGTCTTCATTATAATCTATAGCAGAGGGCTCATCATGCAGTTTGAGTACATCTTCTACTTTGTTTACAGCTCTGAGGAAACGGTCCATTTTGATTGGCTTCACCATGTAGTCCAGTACATCCAGTTCGTAAGCTTCAACTGCATACTGTGGATAAGCAGTGGTAACAATTACGATGGGCGGATGTTTCAGGCTGCGGATAAAGTCGAGACCATTGAGACCCGGCATTTCGATATCCAGAAACATCAGGTCAACATCATTTTCCTGCAAAAATTCATTTGCCTTTAAGGCAGTTTCAAAACTTCCAAGGAGGTCCAGATTAGGCACTTCCTTAATGTTTAGTTTCATTCCTTCTCTTGCGAGAGGTTCATCATCAACTACAATACAATTCATGTTCTTTTAATTTAGGGTTAGTACTAATTTTACTTTATATTTATGTTCAGTATTCTCAATTTTTAACTCATATTTATCAGTATATAGCAATTTCAATCTTCTATGTAAATTGTATAACCCGATACCCTTAGACTTGTTCGATTTTGATAGGTTTTTTTTATCATTCTCAATTTCAAATATAATAGCATTATCTTTAATATCCAAATTTATTACAATAAATCCACCATTTTGGCCTGAAATGCCGTATTTGCAGGCATTTTCAACAAGTGGAAGAAAAAGAAAGGGATGTATTTTTTTTATACCAGGATTTCCCTTAACATTAAATTCATAGTCTGCATCCGGGGATTTTGATACCCACAAATCCATCAAGTCCCGAACATTTTGTATTTCATCCCGTAGCAGAACTTTTTTATCGGGTTGTGTATAAAGCTGATATCTCAACACATCTGCTAAAGAGGCCAACATATCACGTGCCCTGGTTTTATTTTTTTCTATCAGGATATGTACATTATTTAAAATATTAAATAACATGTGGGGGTTCATTTGTGAATTCAAATGCTTCAATTCCTGCATTTGGTACTTTCGGCAAATACTTTTACTCTCTTTAATCCGCATTCTTACCGCTGCCCACAACATTGCAAGCGCATAATAGGCTACAGACAGCACAATCTGCATCTGAAATCCGGCAGGCAATTTTTCCAGTTCATTGAAATTAATCGTAGTATCGTAATGAAGGATAAGGATTTTAACACCCAATGCAACCAAAAACGTCAAAAAAGTTGTCAATAAAAAATAAAACGGTGATTTGACAAAATACAAGCGGGGGTAAATCACGTATGCCAAAAGCAATATGGCAAGTACATCTGTCAGAAAGATTAATGAAAGGCTGGTCCACAGGTCAGTATATCCGGAAACCCCATTAAGCCACAAGTTCAGGGCTATAAAAGACAACCAGAAAAACAGGTGATTCATGATATGAATACCCTTTGACCTTTTGTTGTCAGTTTGACCACATGTACTAAACTCCTTTTGCATATGCAATTAGCATTAACCTTTTGCAATATTAATGTTTTTTTACATAAAACAAAATATTTTTAGAAATTATTTACATATCCAATATTAATTTGTGACTGACGCAGGTCTAAAAAGGCATCAAACGACCGACCAACACCATAACTCAGTGAAAGGCCTCCCAGGTTTGTAGTGATCAACACTCCGGCACCGCCAGCAAAAGGATAAAATGTTCCTTCAGCAACCCCAAAGTCACTTGATATGATACCAGATTCCGCAAAAACATAAAGAGAAGAGTTTTCATCGGGATAAAATATCAAATCAGCAGAACACAGAGCATATGCAGAAGTCCAGAATGAAGAAGTCTGATAAGCACGCATGGAGCCAATTCCCCCAAGCCTGACCAGTTCGTTTCTGTACAAATCCTCTGCCAAAATGTAGCGTGAATTCAAGGCTGTTTTCAGACTGATGTTTTTCCCGAAGGGCAGGTAATGGCGCAGATCAAGTGACAGATTTCCTTTTACACCGGGATTCATATCATCTCCGTAGCGTCTTCCTGCTGAAAGTCTGAAATTCAACTCGGTACCTTTTGAGGGATTGACAAGATGGTTCAGTTTTCTGTACCTGTATGCCAGGCCAAACATATCCGACCGCACATTGGCAAAAAGGGGATTATCAGAGAGCAGAAGCGAATTACTTTGTTCATATTCATAGAAAAATGAGCTGGTACTCAATCCGCGCAGGTAGCGCAATTCCCCATGCAGAGCAAGATTAACAAACGAACTGTCCTTTTTTTCCAATGTAAAATTCCCGGCCAGACCAAGCGCTTTATATACCAAGGGAAAATCCACACCCAAATCAAGTTCCTGGGATTCCTGATCAGGCGACTGCCATTGCATAGCGATGCTCTCGGCACGTTTTAATACATTCACAAGTTTTAAATCCAACTGGCCGGTCAGGTATAGATTTTGCTTTTCATCTCCGGGCAGGAGGCCAAGGATACCGGAAAAACTACTGGCCTGCACTTCTTTCAAAGGTAAATTGACAATGAAAGTACTGTCTGTGGTTTCGGCATACCATTTTTCTCCGGCTTCTGCAAATGGCATCATCTGCAACACAGATTCAATGCGTTCGAGTTTTGATGCACTGTAAACATCGCCAGGAAACATATGTATCCTGGTATAAAGGTATTCTTTAGGAAAATCATGAAATCCGGAAATATCAAAATCCTCAAATGTTAAGGTATGGGCATTTTCGATGGATAAAAAAATTGTCAATTTTCCCTGATGTACAGGTACAATAGAGTCGACGCTCAGCACTGCCAGCGGATAGTATCTGTTCAGGCTCTCCGATGTTTTTTCTATCCAGTGTTTTAATCTGAGAGGCGAAGGTGGCCTGCTCATCAAGTGGTTTATATCGACAATTCCGGGATGTACATTTTCCGGTTCAGCCAGCAATGCCGTATCCCATGAAAATTGTTCCCCACGGAAGTACCACGCTTTGATTCCGTCATCTACCCGCCGAATACTGTCATACCCGGCAAAAAAGTAAGCATTGTCGTGGTCTGTCTGCTGAATTTCCAGCAATTTGCTCCTGGCTTCGCTGCTGTCAGAAACAGAAAACTCTTCATGCAAAGAATCAGGTTTATCTGTATAAACAAGATGCAATCTTGTCTGTGCGGCACTCTGAAACACCGGCAGCAGCACAAGCAGGTATAATAGCAATAATCTATTCAATTTTTTCGATTGAGATAATTTCTCCGGTTTTTTCATTCATTTCCACTGCATCATTTTCATCTACAGCTGATGCCGGCAAATCCATGATCCTGCCCATCTGAGGACAAAAACTGTTTTCGGAATAGATTAGCTTGTCTTCCAGATAAATCTGATGACGCACGGGCATGGGTTGTCTGTATATCAATGCCGGCTTCTTCTCCTTTTCGGATTGCAATGCACCGGATTCAGCCAGATTGATAAGTGGCAGTACCATTATTTCCAGTTTTTTGCCGGGCTCATTTTTGTCCACCGGCTCTGCAATTTCGTCACCCAGGTAATCGAGAACAAAGGATTGAGCTTTTGCTTCTGCCTCGGGCATGACGGTGTAGTACATGGAAAACTTCCGGCTTTCGGTTTTTCCTGTAAACAATTGTATATAGGATTTTTCCAGAGCTTCAAGCTTTTCTATCATAACCCTGATGTCAACGCCACTAACTTGCTGATCTTCCAAAGCGGCCTCAAGAGAAAAACGGTTTTTTCTTATTCTGATGATAAAATCGGAAGCATCCCTGGCTTTATGGAGAACTGTTTTTTCCTCCTCACGGGATTTGTAAACAGGAATTCGCTGAACAACAGAATCACGCTGTATCACACGGTATGTTGTATCAATAACTTCATATTTATTTTTGTCAATCTGCAGATCGGTATATGCCAAATCTGCGGGATCATTGACAATGGGCTCTGAAAAATACGCCTGATTTTCGCTTCTGGCGGCTGCCGGATTTTTCAGGTTGATGCCACGCAATATTCCACCGGCTGCATAAGATACTGCAGGTCCGCCCTTTTCCGAAACGATGAAATACCGATGTGCCTGATCGGGTAATGTACTTTCCTGAATGCTGACTGCAGCGATATTCCAGAAATATTTTTCCGACATTTCAACACCTTCCAGGCCAAGTAGTCCGGATGCATAGTCAGCATACGGACCCGGAATAAAATGATGCTGCTCAATATCAAGTCTGATATGTAACTGATTTTCCGGCAGATGGTATGGCAATGCCTTATTGACAACTTCACTTTTGGCATTTTCATCAACCACATGCCAGGTTCTCTGACATGAACCAAGAAGCATCGCGATAACAATAAATATAAATATTACTTTTTTCATGATAAAATACTTTTAAATTCCTGACCTAAAAATTTCGGGATGTCGCCTGCAATCATTGCTTCCTGACTAAATCTTCTGCTGGCAGCATCCCCGGCTTTTCCGTGAATGTAAACTGCAATACAGGCAGCATTTGCAGGTTCATATCCCTGAGCAAGCAAAGATAATACAATTCCGGTCAGAACATCACCGGATCCGGCTGTAGCCATGCCCGGATTACCTGTGGGATTGATATACAATTTTCCCTCAGGGGTGGCAATGCGGGTAAACGCAGATTTCAGAACCACAACAATATTGTATTTCCCGGCCATCTTCACTAGCAATTGGGTTTCTGCCCATCCTGTATCTGTATGACCAAACAGACGCCCGAACTCTTTGGGATGTGGTGTAAGTATGGAACCGGCCGGCAATTTTTCCAGCAAAGACTTATTTTCAGAAATAATATTGAGTGCATCGGCATCCAGCACCATGGGCTTGTCTGATGATTCAATCAGTCCCTGCAAAGCCTTTTGGGTATTGTGTTTGGTATCAAGACCCGGTCCAACGCCAATGGCATCAAAATCAATATCAGACTCACAATCTGTATAAATCAGTTCGGAATGATCGATGCTAAGCATGGCTTCAGGAACCGCTTGCTGCATTACCGTGTAAGCGGTTTTGGGAATATGCACAGTCAGCAAACCCACTCCGGCGCGCAGGCAGGCCTTTGACGCAAGTACTGCTGCACCCATCTTTCCATAGCTTCCGGCGATCAGCAGGGCATGCCCGTAGTGTCCTTTATGGTCAAATTTGTTTCTCTTGTGAAGCAGAGGCGCAATTCCGGCATCTTCCAGCATATACCACTCAGAAGACGTTTTTTTGATGGCGTCCGGATGCAAGCCGATATCTATCACATAAAATTCACCTGTAAACTTTCTGTTTTCCTTAAAGAAAAATGATCTGTTCGGAAACTGCAGGGCAAGCGTATAATCGGCTCTTATTATGCTTCCGTTGTTATGTGAGTTGTCTTCTCCAAACAGGCCGGATGGAGCATCAATTGCAATTGTACAGGCAGTTGTTTCATTTATTTTATCAATCACCTGTCCTGCTAGTCCTTCCACCGGCCGTGTAAGTCCTGCTCCGAAAATGGCATCAGCGACAATGGCCTGCCCGGATATTTCCGGAAGGTCTTCAGCATCATGCACTTCAATGATTCTGACTTCATCTTCTCTTTTCAGTCTGTCAAAATTCAGTTGACAATCCGGGGATAACTCCGGTGCAAAGCGTAACAGGCAGGCTGTTACAGAAAAGCCCTGTGTTGCGAGCAATCTGGCTACAACCAATCCATCCCCTCCATTGTTTCCCGGACCTGCAATAACAAAAACGGGGCGTTTTTGATCAAAGCGGGATGCAATCCAGGAGGCCATACGCTCACTTGCTCTCTCCATCAATTCGGGTGAGCTTATCGGTTCATGTTTTATGGTATAAGCATCTATTTCCCTGACTTGTGTTGATTTAAATATCTTCATTTTGACCTGTTTTTAATTATTATTCAGCTACTGCGATAAAGGTAAAATTTTCATCGAAAATACAAAACTGCAGAAAATCTCATGAAGGAATGATTGCATCAAAATTATTGTAATGCATATTTGCCGCAAAAAAAAACATCTCACTTTTTGTCCTGTATTTAAGGCATATAAAGAAGCATTGATGGCATCAAAAAGAGGAGCATACCGAAGGGATAAGTCAAAACCAAAATTAATTTTCATTAATTTTCAATCTGACATCAAGCCAGTTACAAAGTTTCTCAAAAAAATGTCCTCAGGTTCAGCAATAAATCATTGACAGATTAAAAAAGATTTCTAAATTTGTCAGCTTATGATTTTGACTGAAACTAATCAAAAATTGTAACTATATGTTTAAAAATCAACCAAAAGGGCTGGTACCAGCCTCACTAGCGAACATGGGGGAACGATTCGGTTTCTACACCATGATGGCGATTTTGGTACTGTTTCTACAGGCCAAGTTCGGACTGAACGGAAAAGATGCGGGATTGATTTATTCTGTATTTTACTTTTCGATTTACATTTTGGCATTTGCAGGCGGTTTGATTGCTGACAAACTGCGGAATTACAAAGGAGTAATTCTGACCGGTTTGTTTGTCATGGCCCTGGGTTATCTGATGCTGGCTTTACCGACTGAATCACCGGTGCCGGATGACAAACGGGTTTTCATGCTTGTAATGACCTGTCTGGCATTGTTTGTCATTGCCTTCGGTAATGGTTTATTCAAAGGTAACCTGCAGGCACTTGTCGGACAGATGTACGACAATCCCACCTATGACAAAATGCGGGATTCAGGTTTTTCATTGTTTTACATGTTCATCAATGTAGGTGCAATTTTTGCTCCTTTTACTGCCATTGCCATTCGTAACTGGTGGCTTAGCCGTTCAGATTTTCAGTATGATGCCAACCTCCCCAACCTCTGTCACCAGCAACTGGAAGGCACACTGGAAACAAGCAGTGTAGTTGGCAATACAGCCATTGACAAGGCCCAGGGTGCTGCCGAACAGGTTTTTGCCCTCGACCCGGCCAGCCGTTTTCAACAACTGGCATCTACAGTTTCTGATGTTGGTGCCAATTTTGACCCGACACTTTTTGCTACCAAGTACCTGAATGTTTTTAACACAGGTTTCCACTATGCTTTTGGCGCTGCCATTGTTGCAATGCTCATTTCTATTTTCATTTACCTTGCCAACAGACGCAAATTTCCGACCATTGACAAAGCCAAAGAAAAAGCTGAAAAAGAAGCCAACAAAGGCAAAAGAACCGTTGATATGGATCCCAGGGAAATCAAACAAAGGCTTTATGCACTGTTTGCAGTATTTGGAATTGTTATCTTTTTCTGGTTCTCATTCCACCAGAACGGACTCACCCTTACCATGTTTGCCAGGGATTACACGGACCTGAGTGCCATTAAGATTAATCTTGGCTCCATTTCCATTGTCGGGGCTGAGATATTCCAGTCAATCAATCCTATTTTCATTGTCCTGTTGACACCGATTGTCATGGGTCTGTTTGGCTGGCTGCGCTCCAAAGGAAAGGAACCATCCACACCAAAGAAAATTGCCATTGGTATGGGTATCGCAGCCTTTGCATATGTAGTTATGGCATTTGGCTCATTTGATTTACCACTCTTCTCAGACATTGAGGCCAGTCCACTGCCCGACGCTGCCAAAGTGACACCATTCCTGCTGATAGGTACATATTTTATCCTCACCATGGCTGAGCTATTTATCAGTCCGCTGGGTATTTCTTTTGTATCCAAGGTAGCACCACCGCACCTTCAGGGTATAATGCAAGGCGGATGGCTTGGAGCAACAGCCATAGGTAACCAGTTGCTTTTCATCGGGGCAATCCTGTACGAAAGCATTCCGCTGTGGCTCACATGGACGGTATTTGTAGCAGTATGTGCAGTATCAATGATTACCATGATATTCATGCTCAAATGGCTGGAAAGAATTACTAACTAAAAAAATAAAAAGGAGAATTGTTATGAAAAATTCACTGATATATGTACTGATCGCTTTTGCTCTCCTGGCCACTTCCTGCGCCAAGGATGATCCAAAGAGTGATGTAGAAACACTGATAACCAATCTCGAATATTTTAACGAGACTTTTGATAAATATTACGAAGACGGAGAAATCTCCACAGAAGCTGAAGGAGAAGCCGACTCGGAATATGATGAGCTCAGAGCCATTGCCAATACCTACTATGAATCTGTTGGAAAAATCAATAAACGTATTGAAGAAGAAAAACAGCAGTTGGAAGAAGGCAAAGAGATTGACAAGTATGAAGAAAAATACCATGAAGCCCTCAAAGAAAACAGTGAAGAAATTGAGAAGGCTACCGAAGAATTCATGGAAAACCTTGAAAAAATAGAAGAGGATAAATAATCTCTCTTTTATTGAAAGAAAACGGCTGTCATATTTTATGGCAGCCGTTTTTTTTCTATTTTTACGTTTTATAAAAACTAAGGAACAATGACATACAAGAGACTCAACAGGATTTTCGGATGGGTGGCATTTTTGATTGCCGCCATAGTTTATTTATCCACCATTGAGCCAACCACCAGTTTCTGGGATTGTGGTGAGTTCATTTCCAGTGGCTATAAGCTTGAGGTAGGTCATCCACCCGGTGCACCTACTTTCATGTTACTGTCAAGGCTGGCCTCTATGTTTACCGATGACCCTGCCAATGTTGCAAGGATGGTCAATTCCATGTCGGCTTTGGCCAGTGCCTTTACCATTATGTTTTTGTTCTGGACCATTGCCTATTTTGCGCAACGCATCATTGCACCAGAGAATAAAATGAATACGGCCAAGACCATTGCTGTCCTTGGTGCCGCTATGGTCGGCAGTCTTGTCTATACTTTTTCCGACACATTCTGGTTTTCTGCTGTAGAAGGCGAAGTTTATGCATCATCTTCCCTGTTTACCGCGATTGTATTCTGGGGCATGATACGCTGGGCCCAGGCCATCGACACAAAACATGCCTACAAGTGGCTGCTTTTTATTGCCCTGCTTGTCGGATTATCACTGGGTGTACACCTGCTGAATCTCCTGGCAATCCCGGCCATGGTGCTGATATATTATTTCAAAAAATACAAACCTTCGCGTAAAGGCCTTATTGCATCTTTAGGGCTTGCTGTGCTAATGCTGCTGGCCATCATGTACGGCATCGTACCCGGAGTAGCCAAAGTCAGCTTCAAGTTTGACCTGTTCTTTGTCAACACGCTTGGCCTCCCCTATTTTTCCGGTGTATTTGTATGGATTCTCCTGCTGCTGGGCAGTCTGGTAGCCTCAGTTTATTTCACCCAATACAAAGTCAATAAAAAAGCCGGTGTTGCAAGCCTTGTGCTGACCAGTATTTTTATTGGAATTCCATTTATGGGCAACAGTACTTTTCTTGCTTTGCTGCTGATTGCCGCCATTATTTTTGCCGTATGGCGTTTGTATGACAAGCACAGAAACCTGCTAAATACCATCATGGTGGCGTTTGCTTTCATTCTGATCGGATACAGTACTTTCAGTATCATCATTATCCGCTCACTTGCCGAACCACCAATGGATCAAAACAATCCGGACAATATGTATCAGTTTCTTACCTACCTGAACCGTGAGCAATATGGAGACAGACCGCTGTTTTATGGTGAACAGTACAATTCAGAAAGCACCGGCAGGGAAGAAGGCGATGCGGTTTATCTGAAAAAAGACGGCAAATATGAAGTTGTGCATCACAAAGAAATTCCTGTTTACAAAAAAGATCACCTTACCCTTATGCCCAGGATGTACAGTTCTGACCCAAACCATGTGGAGGATTACAAAAAATGGGCCGGCATCAGGGGAGACAGGTTCCCCACATTTGCTGAAAACATCAAATTCATGGTGAACTACCAGATGGGCTGGATGTACTGGCGCTATTTTATGTGGAATTTTGCCGGCCGGCAGAATGACATTCAGGGCCACGGAAACACAGTTCATGGAAACTGGATTTCGGGAATTCCACTGTTTGACAACCCGCGTGTAGGCGATCAGGATATGTTGCCGGATCATTACAAAAACAAAGCACACAATAAGTATTATATGCTGCCCTTGTTGCTCGGACTGATTGGGCTGTTTTTTCAATTCAAAAAACAAAAAAATGACGGCTGGATCGTGATGTTGCTCTTTATCATGACAGGTCTTGCCATCGTTTTCTACCTCAATCAGTACCCACATCAGCCCCGAGAACGTGATTACGCATATGCAGGTTCGTTTTATGCCTTCAGTATCTGGATAGGTCTGGGAACCCTGGGGATTTATAAGCTCCTGGAACGACTCATGAAAGGACCGGCAACAGCTGCGCTGGCAAGTGCCGCCTGCCTGCTGGTTCCCTTACAGATGGCCGCCCAAAACTGGGATGATCATGACAGAAGCAATCGCTACGTAGCTCGTGACTATGCACACAACTACCTTGCATCATGCCAGCCGAATTCAATCCTGTTTACTTACGGGGACAATGATACATTCCCCATTTGGTATGCCCAGGAAGTGGAAGGATACAGAACTGATGTAAAAGTGTGCTGTCTGCCCTATGTTGCCAGCAACTGGTATATTGACCAGATGAAGATGAAAACCTACGAGGCCGAACCCATGCCTTTCTCACTGGAAGCAGAAAAATATGAACCGGGAAAACGGGATGTCAACTACCGGTATGAAAATCCGGCCTATAAGGGCTATCAACCGGTTAAAGAGGTGATTGACTATATGGCTGACGATTCAAAATCCAGGTTAAGAACCCGAAACGGCGATACGTTTTACACCTATCCCACTTCCAAGTTTATTCTGCCGGTGGATTCAGCCAATGCTATTGATTATGGCATCGTAAAACCGGAGGATGCTCATTTGATGGAAAATGAAATCCGCTGGGATTCGAAACAGGAATACCTGCTGAAAAATCAAATGATGATTGTTGATATGCTGGCCAACTTTGAGTGGAAACGTCCGGTGTATTTTACTTCCATTGGCAGAAATGAAACCCTGAACCTGAATGACTATTTCCAGCTCGATGGTTTCTCATATCGTCTTACACCAATCAAATCAAAGAACAGAAAGATTGATACTGAACTGCTGTACGATAATATGATGAATAAATTTGAATACGGTAATATTGAAGATACGGATATTTATGCAGACTTTACCATCCGTCGGACAACCAGAATCGTTCAGCTACGGCAAAGATTTGTACGTCTGGCCAACCGGCTGAGAAATGAAGGTGATACTGCGCGTGCTATTGAAGTGCTTGAGCGCTGTGAGAAACAGGTGCCCATGGATGTTTTCACACCGGATCTGTTCTCAACTGATCTGGCAAAAGCCTGGTACAAACTTGACAAACCTGAAAAAGGTGATGAAGTACTCAATTACATGATTGGCATCTATGATCAGGAATTGCAATACCATTTTTCCTTACATGAAAACAAGCTAAATGAAAACTACCGGGAAATTGCCATGGCAATGCAAACCCTGCAGGATTCTTACCGTATTGCAATGAATCATCAGCGTAATGAAGTTGTGTCTGATCTGGAAATTATTCTAACAAATTACACACCACAATTTAACGAAAATTTCAATTACCCATCCCAAAGATAAAATCATATCCAGACTGATAAGTAAGACAAAGGCCGCAGTTTCAAAAACTGCGGCCTTTTTTTATCCCCGGATGTCGGTCTATCTTACAATATTCAGCTTTTTAGTAATTGTTTCTTTTCCCGAATCAATTCTGACCAAATACATGCCCTCGGGTAGTCCGTATACATCAAACATGGTATCACCAGAGCATTTTGATTTTGTAAGCAGTATTTTGCCAGTCAGATCATGGATGCTTATATCCATATTCATAGTTGTGGAAGCCTTTATGTAAAGCTTATTGCCCGCCGGGTTGGGAAACAAATCCACCGACAGATTTTCAGCGATATCTTTTACCCCTGAACAGGTTTGATAATACACCATCAGTGTATCCATACCCGGGCAACCGTTTTCGTTGTAAGCGAACACTTCAACAAGCACGCTATCCTGCCCAACGTACGGATAAGCCAGTTCAGAACCACTCACTGTATCACCATACAAATGCCATTCTACGCCGGTGTATGGCGGGAAGACATCAAGATACAGACTGTCACCTGTGCATACTACGGTATCTGTGCCTTCAGGGAATTCAAACATATCTGAGGGATACATTACAAGCTCGGTTGTATCAACTATTGAGCAAACGCCATTATCAATCATAACCGACAGAAAACCCGTGTTATTGTAAAGGCTGATCACCTGCGTAGTATCTCCAGTGGACCAATTGTATTCAGCTCCCGGGTTTTCCGCATCAAGTAATGTGGCCTGATTCGGACAAATCCAGGTGGTATCATCCAGGGGTGCTGTCGGGGAATCGTTAACCGTAAGGCTGTGTGTGGTATCGTTCGTACATCCGTAATCGGTAATTGCAGATGCCATGACATCAATTGTTCCGGTTGTTTCCGGAACACCAAGCCAGACCGTACCTGTACCGGGAGCTGACACGCCCTGATCTGTACCATCCACGTACCAACTGACATTGGTATTATCCCATTCTGTACCGGTATACTCTGCGTGCACTTGCTGTCCGGCACATACTTCAGCCGGGATGGTAAAGTCAACAACAGGCTGCTGATGCACGGGAGCCGTTTGAATCGCACTTGCAGTACATCCGTTGTTGTCGGTTACATTGATCATTACATCGAAACTGCCGGTTCCATAAGCTGTAAATGTATGGATTCCGACACCGGTTGAGCTTTGGATCGGGGCAGGTGATGTTGTCCAGATGAGGGTATCCATATTGCTTTCAGTACCTGTGTACTCAACCTGAAATTCCTGGTTGGCGCACAAATCTGATGGCATAATAAAAGATGCTACAGGATTGGCCAGAACTTCTGTGGTTTCGGTATGGCTAGTTTCACAACCAAAGCTTGTTGTTCCTATGGCAGTAATGTCCACAATGGCAGGTGTTGAAAAATCGAAATTGTGTGTACCCGGCCCGGTTTCTGTCTGCATGGTACCATACACTTCCCAGGCAATGGAAACACCGGTTTCGTCACCTGTATAAGTAACAGTAATGTCCTCATCTGCACAATATTCACTTTCATAATCAAAACTTACCACCGGGTAATCCTGCACGTTAAAGTACAATGCATCTGAGGTATCCACAGGTATTGTAGCACAAGTGTAAGATGAGTTCATAATAAGCTGAATACTGTCTCCATCGCTGAGGGTACTTATGGTGAGGGCATTACCTGTATCACCTGTAGGCGTTCCATTCAGAAGCCATGAAAATGCGGGGCTGCTACCTGCAGCATAAGTACTGGATGTCAGGTTTACAGCATCACCACTACAGACATCAGTACCGGAACCGGATGTTATGGAAACGTCGGGGGTTTCATCAGGCAGTACTTCAAGATGCCAGCTATCACTCAAAATACGTGAGCAACCGGATGCCGTATCCACCGCCACGACTTCAAAATCAGCGCTGCTATTATAGAGATCACCGCCTAAACTCAAGGCACCGCCGGTTCCGATGCCGTCAACAGTAAGCGTATCACCTGTAGCAATATCCCTGACCATATACAGGATACCTGGCTGGGAATACGGAATGTCAAGATATACAATGCCACCATTACATATGGTATCGCTTGCAAGGGAAGCACTCAGGTTATGTGATTCTGTAAAATACATCGTTTCCTGGGCGCTGAGTTTGCGGCTGTAATAGCGTAAATCATCAATCCCGCCGAGGAAATAATCATACGCCGGAGGATTGGACGCACCTGAGGGAATATCGTTTCCTCCGTACATCCATTTGCCATCAATATTATCAAGGCTTAGGGTAGTGGCATCACTGAGATATTCTGTCTGGTCAATTTCCATTTCGGCAAAACCACCCGCTTTGATCACCACATGGTGCCAGTTTCCGTCATTATACGTGTCAGAGGACACAATTTCAACCGGAGTTCCTGAATTGTTCAGATAAAAGTGCAGTTTTCCGTCATCTGACATATACAGTGAGCGGTCAGGTGCACCTCCCGGAGAATACACATCATCGGTAAACAATATCAGCGAACCACCCAATCCATCGTTGGATTTGAACCACATAGAAAGGGTAAAATTTTCAGGATTGTTAAACTGTGTATACACATGAGAGGATGTTGCGGAATCAATAAACTGACGTGCCTGCCAGAAGTTTCCATCGTGATCATCTGCCGGGTACCAGTCCCAATTGGCGATACCGTGTCCATTTCCGGAAATATCCTGTGCATCATCATCCAGGGGAAAATGAAATACGAGGCTTTCATCCTGCAATGGAATATTCTGACCAATATCCACGGGTAGCTGATTTACATGAACCTGAACTTCACCGGACATCAGATGACATGACGCATTAATAACCTCTGCATGGTAAACACCTGTTTCGGTGGCTAAATACGTATCTGCTGTAGCTCCGGGAATGGCCTGACCATCTTTATACCATAACACATCCCAGGCATTTCCTGCGGTAAGCTGGAGTTCGGCAGAGCCACCCCCGCAAATTACCGTATCCGTCACAGCTTCAATTGCAGCCGTGTCGGGTGCCGGACTAAAAGCCACGTTCAGATGATCGGATTCTACGGTGCAGCCGTTTTCGGTAATTTCTGCATAATACTCACCGGTAGTTTCGGCAACATAACTCATGCTGCTTGCATCCGGAATTTCAACTCCATCTTTAAACCACTGATAGGAATCATATCCCCAGGTAAGCTGCATATTGAGACCGCCATCTCCATCGCAACGGGCAGTATCACCCCAGTATTGCAAGGTATCATCCGGACATGGCTCCGGGAAGTCCACCTTAAAACCAAATTCACCACTCAGATCATTCTCTCCATCCACGAGCAGGTAATAGGTTGCTCCTGCTTCAGCATTGAAGCTTGAATTCACCAGGGTATCAGTGGTGTTCCAGATTGAAAGGCTGGTGAGGCAATTGGCATTCTCATTGCAGATGGGTAACACCTGCATGGTCATTTTACCGAAATGTTTTTCTGTAAAAGATATATTGGCAATGCCGGAGTTGGGCGATGTCATGGTGTATATCATTTCGTTACCGGTGTGATTCCATGCACAACCTGAATTATCGATAAGCGAATCGCCGTTAGTGGCAGTGTTATCATAGTACCATAAGCCATCGCTTACAGCAGACGCAGATGTACAGTCAAGCATTCCCGTATCGGGTATTTGCACATTTGTCTGGCCGTAATCATCCTCAACCGTTTCTACCACAGTATTGGAAGCATCGGGGACACCAAAGACGTAATAATAACCGGCTACAGGCAATACAGGCATGGTATGGATTG
>JBNJGS010000008.1:0-10176 GCA_051747965.1 Bacteroidota bacterium | reverse complement strand
AATCATCCTCAACCGTTTCTACCACAGTATTGGAAGCATCGGGGACACCAAAGACGTAATAATAACCGGCTACAGGCAATACAGGCATGGTATGGATTGATTCAACAATGGTATCATCACCTGCGTTGAGTATAGGAATCGTAGTGGAAGCAATCAGCAAATCCCCACCATCCAGGGTATCATTATCTGAGAGGTAGTATTCCATATCGCAGGCTGCGGAGGCAGAATTTCCGATATTTTTAATGGTGGATTTCATAATCACACCGGTCTGGTTACTTTCTATGGTATTGGGTATTACCTGGACATTCTGTGCAATCAGGTCCGGATCGGCAGTTGGACATATCAGTTCCAGATCAGCTGTAGCGTTCTGTGCATGTGCAACATCCAGTACCAGATAATAGGTAGCTGGTGTGGAATTATCGTAAATCAAACCGTTGGTGCCATAAGAAAGCACGGAATCTCTGTGTTGATGAGATAACAAAATTGCAGATATTTCATTGGAAGGATTTTCCAGATTGATGGTTATTCTCCCGGGCAATGATGTTGTGAATTCATATACTTTTTCTTTACCAACAGCATCAATATTGGCATTGCCATAGACATTTACTTCGGATATGCCGGTTGAGAGATCAACGGGCTGTGTTATTCCGCAGCCAAGGGTGGTAATGCCTGAAAAATCCATGCCTGAAAAATCGGTTGCAGGTTCTACCCCAATAATAGCAGCATTGGAGCCGGAATAGTCATGTCCTGATGGATTGAGATTTCCCATCACATAGTAACCGTCAGCAGTTCCGCCCCACCCCCAGTTGAAATGAAATTCACCAAAATCGTTGTATCCGTCCAGCACAAAAGCATGCCCGCCGGAACCCGTGCCCTTGTAAGCCATTACACGTCCGGCATCACATTCCTTACGCATAAGATCATCCCAGTCAGCAGGGTCAAAATGATAGCGGCTCACTTCATCCAGATTGGTGGTGTAATCAAAGTGGTCTCTAAGGGCATTATCAACCCGTGAAAGGTATGAACCGGAACCTGAAGGTGAATAATTCATACTGACCGACACTCCGCAGTGGTACATGAGCTCTTCCACTTCGGCACTGCCACTGTTGTTGGGCATAGCGGCCCAGTCATAGTTTGCGGCTGCATAGTCTGCACACAATTCGCCATAATCAGAATGTGTATAACACTCATTGCCGATACCGCTGGCAGGATGAGCATGGTATTTCATTACCTGTGCCTGAGTAGTGGCCACACAGCCCGTGTACACGTGATTACAGGGGCCGGATGCATCAACGGGACACATTCCATTGTATCCGCAGCCCTGATTCCAGGTGGTGCTTAAGAGGGGTGAAACACCACGGGTTTGTTGCGGGCCGGGCTGTCGGGTTTCGACAATATCCCAGGTCTGCAGTTTTTCCTCATCAATGCTTAACTGTCCGTTTCGTACCGCTGTGATATCCTCCGCCAGGGAATTCATCCATTCGACAAAGGCCGGGGGCAAGCGATCGGGATCCGAAGGCAATCCACCTTCGCTGGAATGTGCAAGCACGGGCAGATACGATTTTTCTGCCGAAATGATGACAAAAGCATCATCCGTTGTGAAGGTATAGTATACAGGATTTTGTTCCTCACGATAGGTATGAATCAGTTGCGGATTTTCACGTTCAGCTATTCCGTAATGGTAATATAGTACATTGGCAGCATATTCTGCAGCCTCTTCAGTTGTAACAGTTTGAGATACTACAGATTGCACTGCAAGAATTCCGGCAAGTAAACAGACAAGACTTTTCATAATATTGGTTTTTATGTTTAATATTGGTTATAGTTTTTTTCATCTCTGTGTTTCAAAATCCGGCAATATTTCATCCGGCCTGCATCAGAATGATACGGTCACTTTTCCGAACCTGCAAAATTTCAGGATATCAGCAAGACCGGAACAGCCGGTTTTTCAAAACAACATTAACGGTTTGGTAATAAGACGAAGATTTGGTGGCCGGGGTTGCCGGGAAACAGTTTTTTTTTTAATAAATCAAAAAACAGACTACTGCTGATATATTTCCTCCAGAAATTTATCGGCCTGTCTGATATAGGCAGTTTTGATATCCTCGCTGAATCTGTCCCATGTTGCAAAAATCTGATTGGTACGAGGAATCCAGGCCAGTCTCTTTCTGTTTCGCTGATAGAAATGCCAGTAGAGTGTATTGAAAGGGCATGCATCCCCGCCCAGTTTTTTATCTTTTTTGAAGTGACAATTCCGGCAATAATCACTCATTTTGTTGATATAATTGGCTGAAGCTGCGTATGGTTTGGTTCCGGCAATCCCACCATCGGCAAACTGACTCATACCTCTGCCATTGGGCATTTCCGCCCACTGCACTGCATCAAGATACATTCCAAGAAACCAGTCATCCACACAATCCGGATCAACACCAATCAGCATAGCAAAATTGCCTGGAATCATCAGGCGTTGTATATGATGCGCCCATCCGTAATCCAGGGACTGAGTAATGACATGTCTGAGGCAATTCATTTTCGTATCACCTGTCCAGTAGAAATCCGGGAGCTTAGCATCAGCAAAAAAGTGATTTTTTTTGGCATAAGCGGGCATGTGTTTCCAGTAAACACCCCGCATAAACTCGCGCCAGCCCAGAACCTGCCTGACAAAGCCTTCCACCTGTGGCAGTGTAATGCCGTGATCTTTACTTTCATAAGCATCGACAGCGGCCAATACAACTTCCTGCGGATGGATCATTTTCCTATTCAATGAAAAAGCCAGGCGGGAATGAAAGAGTGTCCAGCCACGTGTAGTCATGGCATCCTGGTAACGACCAAAGTCCGGTAGCAGATGCTCAATAAAATGTCTTAACTGCTTCAGGGCTTCTTTGCGGTTAAGCGGCCATATAAAATCTTTTGGATTGACATGCCCCATGCTTTTGATGCCTTGTTTATCGAGCATTGCATCAATATCACTCAAATCGTGATGAAAGACAAAAGGTGCCGGGACCGGTTTGTCATCAGGATATCTGTTTCGATTTTCTGTGTCATAATTCCATTTACCACCATATGGTTCACCATCTGCATCCATCAGGATGTGATGTTTTTTGCGCATGTAACGATAGAAATGCTCCATCAGGTAGCCTTTCTTGCCGGCAAAAAACCGAACAAATTCTGCTTTATCAGCAAAAAAATGCTCTCCGGAAACCATATTGACAGGAATATCCAGCCCTTCAGCAAACTGTTGTAATTCAACAAAAGTGTGATATTCATCAGGTTCCTGATACTCAAAGGAGGTAATTCTGTTTTCAGTTATAATCTGCAGTAGATTCCAGCTCAGTTTGTGCTCATTTTCGGGCTCATCAAGATACAAATACTTTAGCTTATGTCCTTTTTCCCTGAGTTCATCAGCAAATACCCGCATGCTGCCGAGTATTCCAAGGAGCTTTTGTTTGTGTTGCTTCACATATTCGGCTTCCTGTCTGGTTTCCATCATGACATACAAAATATCTGAGGTGGGTTCAGATGTAAACCAGCTATGTTCGCTGTTCAGTTGATCAGAAAGTATCAGGCGTAGTTTCATCGTAGTTGTTTTATTGGTCAATGGCTTTTAAAGATAGCATTTTATTCGCTATGACCAAAATTTCATGAACAGAGTCTGTTAAAAAGCGTCCTGTCATGCTTCATTTCTTTACATACGCCACCACATGACAGGAAGGGAAAATAACCAGAAGATAAGTTATGAACGATTAAAAATGCTGTTTAGTTTATTTTGTCTGTATTCAAATATTTTTCTGAGTTTGCCCTTAACAAAAAGTGAGTTTACCAGCTTTCCAAGAAAACCAAGGGGCAATTTATAATACACCTGATCGACCATTTCTGTACCTTCCGGATGGGTTTTCAGAAGGTGTGTATGATGCCAGAAAGCATAAGGGCCAAGACGTTGCTCATCGATGAAGTATTTCTTTTCACTGACTGCAGTAATTTCTGTAACCCAGGATGACTGCATAAAAGGGAAAGGCTTCAGCCGGTAGGTGATGATTCTTCCCTGATAGGTGCCCTGTATTATATCCGGGGAGGTAATTTCAAATTTCATGTCAGGCGGAGTAATTTCAGGCAGATTCTCCGGTTGAGAAAAGTATGCCCATGCTTTGTCGATACTGATTGGGATCACTTGCCGACTTTCAATCCGGTGTACTTTTCCATGTGTTGAGAATTTCATCATATATCAGGTTTTTTGATGAAACAGTTCTGTGCTGAATAAGTTCACCTGCTGCCTGAGCTGAGATATTAACAATGGCTGGTGAGCAAAATATTCACAGCAAACAAAATATTTGATGTAATTTTGATGTTTTAAGAATGCATTAAGAGAGTTTTTGATAAAATGAGGCGAATTTCGCGGAGTGAACATGTGCAGAACAGAGATATAATGAAACAACTGATTATTTTCCTCAGTTTGACAGGTTTCTTTCTAAGTATTCCGGTACTTTCCCAGGCTCAGGACGATTCAACAGCATTGAAAAAGCAGCTCAATCTTACCGGAGGAGTATACAACAATCATATTTTCAGATTTGAGACAGTGGAAGGCTCCGGTCATTATTCTGATGGCCCTACTGCTGAATACGGTCTTGATTTATTTATTCCCATGGATGACAGATTATGGATGGGTCTGGGTCTGTATTATACAAAAGCCAGAAATGTTTATCATTCTCCGGCTACGGATCACAGCAGAGGCTATTTATTAAATCACGTATCCGAGGTCATTCATCTTCCGGTCACCTGGCGTTACGACATAACACCGTGGTTTGCTTTCAAAGTGGGAATGTCTATTTCAATTGAATTTCCGCGGGAAAACAGTCTGAACCAGAACGGACTGGGCTTTCACGGCGGATTGATAATACACCACTCTCCTCTCCCATGGCTGGATTTGGGAATTGAACCCTCTATCCACCTTACCTCCATGCTGCCGATTCCGCAGGAGTTTTATCAGCGGCATTTTTTCCTGAGTGGTGTCAGAACATACGCAGCTTTCCGGTTTTGATCACGCTTTTTCAGGGCTGCCCTGAACCAGGTGGCGAAAACAAAATGAAAGCAAGCTCAGGATACTGATAAAAAATGTCCGCATATACTTTTGTTTTTCATCACCAAAATCAGACAAATAATCTTCAGGCAATTCTCAGGCAAAAGTAATTTTCATCAGGAAGCCGAAAAAAAGTATACCATAAAAAAGCCGGCGATTAAACCGGCTTTCATGATGGATATTTGAGGTTTCATCAATGCATCACTGAGATTTTTTTGGTAACTTTTTCACCATCAATGCTTATATCAATGAAATACATACCGGCGGGTTTATCAGTAAAATTAAGCTGATATTCTATGCTGCTATAGCTGGTTTCGGGCAGGATAACTTTACGTCCTGTCATATCGTGCACACTGATTTTCACATCGCTGCCAATGTATTCCTCACCAAGCTGAACAGTAATTTCACCGGAGGTGGGATTGGGAAAGGCCTGTACATTGAGGTTTACATCAAATTCTTCCAGGTCAACAAGACATGCGATGGGTTTGATGGCCAGAGATGTTGCAATATCAAACAAAGCGACAGAAGATTTCCAGTCTCCACCTTCCTGCACGTACATTGTATTCTGGGATTCAGATGATCCGCGATTACCGGCTACACTGACGACAAAATAATCATCACTGACTCCATCACCGTTTTCATCGGGATAGTTGAGTCTGAATCCTGCGTAGAACGGTCCGTCGATTTCTACCGGTTCATCAAAAGAAATTACAGAATTGAAATTTTCAGGAATATTTCTGATGTACACTTTTTTCTCAGCCAGGATATTTTCTTCTGTGGGATATTCACTGTCTCCGTCAGCATCCCAGATATAAAATCTCACATAAGAATTGTAATCACCGTGAACGGAATTATTCACCGGCACAATCAGGCCTTCAATCTGGCTGAAGGTAAAATCTTCAAAGTAATCAGCATAATATCTTACCCTTTCGCCATTGTGTCCGGCAATAAATCCCCATGTATCGGGTGCATTGAGTTTGGAAGGAATTTCACCACCTCTGAGGTTGCTGATGGTATCACAATATTTATTGACCGGCCCACTAAAAACGTAGATGTATTCATCTTTGGTGAGCAGATCATTTCCACATGCATTATTGACACTGCGTGTGACATCATAAATACCGGGAACATTGTATTCAATACCGTTCAGCGGGGTTCCATTACTCCAGGATGAGGGATTTCCTCCTTCAAAAAACCAGTTTCCTGTTACAGGATAATTGGTTGATAAGTCCTCATAGAAAATTCTGTCACCTGCAGAGATCAGTCTTTCGGTGGCTCTGAAGTCAGCAATAGGTGATACTGCAGAATCCAGACAAGGATCTTCCTCACTTACGATGATGTAGTTTTCCTTCAGAATTGTATCATTGCCTTCAGAATTTTTGGCAATCATTTGCACATCGAACTCTCCTTCATCAGCGTAGAGGATATCCTGTGGATGCTGATCTGTAGAAGTGCCGGGATCACCATTTTGGAAAATCCATTCCCACTGATAGGGAGCTCCTGTACTGATATCATGGAAATTGACGGTTTCTCCTGGTGCTATCACCGTGTAATCGGCAATAAAATTGGCTTCCGGAAGATCATCGGCTGCCGGAACTACGTTAATATAATCCTCTTTAAGGTTGATGTAAGTATTTCCGTTTTCATGTTCCACACGCATTTCAACATCATATAAACCGGGTGTCATGTAAGCAACCGTAACCGGCCCTGATGATTCGGAGGTTTCAGGTGTTCCACCTTCGAAAGTCCATGCCCAGGTAGTAAACGGGCCATTGACAGACGTATCTGTAAATGTCACCACCCCACCGGCAGGGATTGTTGTCTGATCAGCGGCAAAATAAGCCTGTGGATCTGTTTCGGGATCACCTACGGTAATACAATCAACCCATGTATAGGAATCTGTATCGGTTCCATCACCAACTTCAAGAATTACGTCGTATACCCCCGGGTCATCATAACAAATATCTATCGGGTTCTGTTCTGTACTATTTGCTGTAGCAGCTCCCGGGAAAGTCCAGTTCCAGCTTACCGGATCACCGGTTGACTGGTCCTGAAAATCGACACAATCTCCGGGTGCGATGTTATTTTCTGAGACATCAAACAGGGCATTGAGGCCATCGGGGTTGTCGGAAACCACGATATATCCATTTTTGATTTCCTCATCTGTATTGGTACCATCATCAACCGTAAGGGTGACATTGAACACCCCTGCATCAGGATAATTAATATTGCTGGGATTTTCCTCATTACTAGTTGCGGGATCAGCGCCTTCAAATTCCCAGCTCCAGGTTTGCACCGGATCGGGTCCGTCGGAAAGGTCAGTAAAGTTAATTGCTGTACCGGGTGCTATATTTGTCTGATTTGCTGAGAAATCTGCAACCAGTTCATCAACGGTTTCATTGGGATCGTAGCCGTCAAGTTCTGTAACACCGGAATTGGAAGGATCCAGCCACGGGGCGAGTTGTTCTGCATCGGTAGCACCGTTGGCATCCCAGTGCAGATCAAAGCGTCCGTAAAAATCAGGTGCGCTCTGGTTTGTGCAGGAGGCACTACCCCCTGTGAGGGTACCTACAATTCGTTTGGTGGTTTCATCAAAAACAGGTGAGCCGGATGAGCCGCCTTCAGTTACGCCCCAGTCAGTGGCGGTTGATTGCCATGTAAGTTCCCAGTGAGCATCCGCCATAGAACCTGTGTAAGTTGACACAGTCAGAGCGCCACTGCGGGAAATTTTCATAATATCTCCGGCAGGGTGATGGATACCTATGCCTATACTGGAAGCTACATCAGTGCGATCCCAACCGTTATAATATACGCCATAATCGGCGGGTGGTGGAGTGTTAAGCTCAAGCAGCAACATATCAGTACCGCCATTTATTGATCCGCGGGCCAACTTAACAGCACCCACCATATCATCGTAGGCTGGTTCACTTGCAGGATCGGCACAATCCGGAGATTCGAAATTAAAATAAAATTCCCACTCATCCTGGTTATCCTGATCACCACCACAATGGTCTGCTGTAAGGAAATAAGGGGTTCCGTCTTCCTCGGTATTGTTCACCAGCGAACCCGTACAGAAGCCACCGCTAAAACCATCTATGATATAAATCATTGCCACTCCTCTTTTTTCATCCTGCCAGTCGTTGCCTTCAGGGCAATTGACATTCACCTCGCAAGGCCCGGAATCACCAAATCCTGTTGGTTTATCTTCCCGGTAATGACTGACAAGAGCATCAACCCCTCTGTAAAAATATGAAACTTTATAAATTTCAAGTTGGGCATTTCCGTTCACCTCCGGGGGCTGTATATATTCCAGCGTGGTTGTTTCGCCCTGAATAATGCGGGTAGAGAAATATTTCCCATCGCCGGGATTATTCATGGCTGTGAAAGCACCTGCCACCTGCCTCTGGTTTTCATTGTAGAGGAATAAGGCAGAACCTTCGGGCAAATGGAAACTACTGTAATGCAGGCTCAGAGCCAGGGCTTCCTCTGATGTAATCCGGAGGCGCCACACTTTTGTTCCGTCATCAAGTATATCCCATGTTCCGGAATTTTCCATGGTAAAATCAACATCCATAATAACAGAGACACGGGGCATTTCGCCATTTTTTTCAAAATAATCGTGTTCTGCCCGAACATTTTCCATGTCGGGAGGGTTCACGAAAACATTATCCACCTTATTTTTCAGGCCAATGTTTTCAAAGCTCAGGGGCTTTCCACCCTGCTCAATTTGGGCAAAAATATTGTTAACACCCAATAACATAGCGAAGAGTAATACTAAACCGGTTAGTCGTTTCATCTGAACAAATTTTTATTTATAATATTTACGCAAAATAAAGAATTTCACTGGAATTTTCAAGTGAATCCTCATTTAATTAGACGCAAAGAAATTAAAATGGTTGGTTAAAACCATAGATATTTTTTTTTAGATGCCGTAAGAGTTGAAATACAGGGGACTATCAAGACAAAAAATAAAATTGCGGATTTTTTTCAAAAATTCTTTTGGATTTTAAAAAATGACCTTCTATATTTGCACTCCCAATTGAGGGAACAAGGTTGACTGATTAGCTCAGCAGGTAGAGCATCTGCCTTTTAAGCAGAGGGTCCGGAGTTCGAACCTCCGATCAGTCACCAGACGAAAAGGCCGGTGTTTACCGGCCTTTTTTTATTGCCTTAAACGAAGGTGCAATTCAATAGGTTTACATCCCTTTTTCTCATTGCCGGCTAATCAGTCAACCCCCATTCTTTAAAGGGCTCAGCAGGTAAAGCATCCGGAGTTCCTTGCCTGTCCTGGCTAAGGCAGCCGCAACGGCAGGCAGGGAACCTCCGATCAGTCACCAGAAAACAAAGCCGTTCGGTTCTCCGGACGGCTTTTTTTGTTTCTTAATTGAATGCTGAGACGCACGTTGTTTGGATGAAAAGTGCCAAACTCTTATTGCTAAGACCAGCTTTTTTTAAACGCCATCTACGGGTTGCAAAAATTCCGGGGCGGTGATGGCAAAAAAACGGTAAAGCGGCGGGGTGCTGCGTGTGGTGCGGGATGCGGTGGATTGTTGAAAAGTGCGTGGCCGCACCGGCCGGTTATTTTTTAACGATGCCTTGGGAAAAATTAAGGTGGCAGAAGCTGGCTTGTTTTGATGTTTTTTGAGATAAGTTACTCTGCCAGCTTGTTTGAAGGATTACCAATTTTCCACTTTGATTATTACTCCAAAAAATGTTTAATGATAAATATGAGCCCAATTATGACTCCCATAACTCCTGAAAGAAACCAGCCAAAAGTTGTGCCACAAAACCAACCAAAAGTTTTAACATTAAAAATATTTTTATGTTCTTTATCTTTTATCAGCCGATATAGCCATTGTGCACTAACAATTACAATGATTATACCAAACAGTAATTTATTTTCACTAATAAAAGACATAAATAATAGTTTTAATTTCTTATTGCTCTATTTCTTCAGGTAATTCTTTAGGAATACTATTAACATTCTTTGTGTTATCCTGCCTTGTGCTTTCTCTTTCCGGTTCAGTATAATCTGAACTATTCTTGTTTACATTGTTTACGTCTGTGGTTTGTGAATCGGTATTACTCTCATCTTGAGTACG
>JBNJGS010000007.1:0-68842 GCA_051747965.1 Bacteroidota bacterium | reverse complement strand
AATGAATGAACACCAGCAGCTAACACGCGGTCATAAAACATTGCGCGGATAGTGCTATATTTGAACGAAATAACATTTAATCAACGGCTTAGCGGGCTGTTAAGTTTGTGTTTCGAAGTGCGCAACGATTTTATACCGCCATCCGTTAGCCCCAATGCAAGAAAAACCGATACACAACAAGTAAAACGAAATGAAAATAGAATATTCAGACAAAGATTTTTGGAAAAACTACATGATTAATTGGTACGGTGCAGAACTGATTGATAAATGGGAAAAATATGTTGAGATTAAACAAATTGATTCTGTAAAAGGAAAAATCAATTTAGAAATTTATAAAAACGTTGATTTAACTAAACCGACAATTGTGTTTTCACATGGTATTGCTGGATATGCAAGAGTTTTACTACCTTTCCTGATACCATTATATGAAAAGGGATATAACATCATAGCACCAGATTTAGAAGGATACGGTTATAACAATAGGTTGAAAGGTGATTTTACTTGGAATGCCCATTTGCAAAATTTAAAAGATACAGTTGATTATGCAAAGAGTATTTTTAAAGGTAAAGTATATTTAGGCGGAGCAAGTATGGGAGGACCTTTAGCCTATGCGACTGATGTGAGATATAATTGTGCTGACGGACTAATATGCTGGTGTTTGTGGGATTTTGCCGACAGGGAATTTATGAATAAGGAAACAAACACAAAAAGGTTGACTTATCCAATGATGCCATTTCTTAAACTTTCATCAGCTCTGTTTGGTAAGTTACGATTAAAGACATATTATTTTGTTTCTTATGACACCTTGACGGATAGCATGGAATTTAACAATTTGCTGAAAACTGACCCACAAGCAGGGACTTTGATAAGTTTGAGAGGGGCAACCAGTTTGGTAACTCAATCTAAGCCAGATATGAAACATGAGAACTATGAGAAACCAGTTTTGGTGTGCCAACCTGAGCAAGATAAAATGACTCCAAACTATTATACGAAAAAGACTTTTAAGAAAATAAAGTCAGAAAAAAAGGACTATCAAAACTTTGATGGGGCACATTTTCCAACTGACAAGCAGACCTATGTAAAATGGACTGAAAGTGTTGATAGCTTTATAAAAAGGATTGAAGAATAATGCACATGGGGCTAACAGGCGGTCATACACCATGCGGCGGCAGATTTGGTAATTAAACTGAACATCATTAAATTAGCGGTGTGGTGGAGCTAAAAGATTGTGTGGAGTAATGCCGCACAGTGTATACCGCCCACCGTTATGCCCCATGTTAGAAAGAAGAAATCCTGCGATACAATAAAAATTACTATCTTTGAAATATGACTAAACAACAGGACATCATATCGAAACTGAATGAACTGAAGCCCTGGCTTCAGCAGGAATATTCCGTCAGGGAAATTGGTTTGTTTGGTTCGTTTGCAGACAACACCCAGACAGACGAAAGTGATATTGATATCCTAGTTGAACTGGAAAAGCCCATCGGCTGGAAATTTTTTTCGCTTGAACTTTATCTGGAAAAAATATTTAACCGGAAAATTGACCTGGTAACCAAAAAGGCCTTGAAGGAACAAATCCGCGAGGGTATTTTGAATAACGTAACATACGTGTAGTTTGAAAAAGAAAGACAGAACATACACAATGTATCTTCAGGACATGCTGACTGGCATGGAGCGGATTAGCCAATATATAGAAATATAAGCCGTACGCAGTCCCTCTCCCGAACAAGAGTTTCGGGAAGCCAGCCAGGCAGCTTGAACTAAATCCATTCCCGGAGCTATGCACTTTGGGGACACTGTGCATAGTTAAGCCCTTAGCTTACACTGTTGTAAACGCCCCCAAAAACAACCCTAGCCTTTAACATTTCTTTAACATATAATGTAGAATCATTCTAAACAACATCCTGTTTTGCATGTTACCCGAATCATAACCAGAGAACAGAGCATGTTCTTAAGTAGCTGAAAATGAAAATACAAGGCTTGTGTTTTGTTCTTGTAAAAAAATTAGAACTATGAAAAGAATCAAAATGACGAATCGGGTATTAAGTATGAGCTTTATCGCTGCATCATTGCTGTTTTTCAGCTCATGCCAAAAGGAAGATAATGATGATATGGACTCACCGGCTGCCGAGCCTGTTGAGCTTTCATGTGCTGATATTAACGAAGATAAGACATTAGCAGACATTTCTGACGGAGTCGATTATGTGGTTCCATGCATGATAGAGGTGAATGCCGGTTTGATTATTGAACCGGGTGTTACCATTGAGTTTGCCCAGGAAGCCGGATTTGAAATTCAGGACTATGGTGATGCACAAGGGTACATTTCCGCGATTGGTACAGAATCAGATCCCATACGGTTTACCGGGGAAATAAAAACCCCCGGATCGTGGAATCAGATTCAGATGAAATCCGCTGACATCAGAAATGTCATGGAACACTGTGTGGTGGAATATGCCGGAAATTCTGATGGCAGTGCAGCAGCTGTTCTTCTTGACGATGCTAAACTAGAGCTTACAAACTCGATTGTTCGGAACAACAGCAGTTACGGAATGTTTATCGACCGCAGCTCAAATATCTCCGGATTCAGCAGCAATAGCTTTACCGGCAACATGAATTACCCCTTGCATATCGCCGCTAACCAGGTATCCTATCTTGACGGACAAGGCAGTAGTTATACCGGCAATGTGAACGATGGTAGTCAGAGCCGTGACGAGATCTATGTCTTTTCCAACTCCATTTACGAGCGTGGGTATATCACCGGCCAGGACGTGCACGTGTGGGAAAACCCGGGTGTGCCATTTTACATAAACGAATTGGTTTACGTGGGTGAAACGGATGAAGGAGCGCTTCGGATAATGGAAGGTTGCGATATCAGTTTCGGCCAGAATTACGGTTTCTGGGTAGATGAATACAATGCCTCATTTGAAGTGAAAGGTACTGCCGGTGAACAAGTAACAATACGTGGCCGCGGTGGTCAGGGATCATGGAATGGAATTTATCTCAATACCAACAATACAGCCAACAGCATCGAACATGCCGTAATCACCGATGGCGGGCAGGAGGCTGTAGGACACTGGTTTGATAACCCGGCAAACATCAGCCTCGGTTATTATGGCTCCGATGTCCTGCTGAATCTGAGCAATGTGGAAATCAACAACAGTGGCGCTTGTGGTATTGCTGAAGGTGGTGGAAACATCAACCTTAGCTTAGACAATGTCACCTACAATGGAAATGCCGGAAATGACTATTGTAATTAGGCTGTTTTCTGTTTGAGAAATTCGTTTACATCATGGAAAGAGGCTTGTCCCAAAAGGGCGGCCTCTTTTGTATGTGAATTTTTTAGATAATCAGAGTACTATCATGATATAGCATTGCCTGATAAACAGACGTTATGAACGTACTGCACCACATCTTCTGCGCCTGATCATTTCCAAAGTGCCGGCCTTAATTCCGTTTTTGGGATTTATATCTGTTATGTAAAAAGCTCCCTGTTCCGCTTAATGTATTCTCCAAGTGTTCGCGGTTTGCGGCCCAGTATTTTCTCAATGCAGTCCGACATCTCAGCAACTTTTCCTTCTTTGATTTTGCCAAAGACAGCAATCATGGCATCGATATACTCGTTTGTAAACCCACGCTTTTTCATTTCCTCACGATAAGCTTCATCTCCGGGCTCTTTGAAGGTGATTTTTTTGCCCAGCAAATCTGAAAATATTTCGGCAACCTGATGAAGATCCAGTGCTTCAGGACCCGTGAGGTATCTGGTTTCCTTTTTATATTCAGACAGATTTTCAATGATTTCGGCCGCTACCTCGCCTATGTCCAGGGTATCCACGTACGGAGCTTTTCCTTTTCCTGTGGGCAGAAAAAGTTGGTTATTGTCCCGGATATCTTCCTGCTGGTACATCTCAAAATTTTGCATGAAAAAGTTGGCCCGCAAAAATGTGTAATCCCTGCCGCTGTTTTCAATGATTTCCATAACGTTGGGGTAGGAGGCAATAAATACAAAATGTTTTACACCCGCATCAATGGCTGTTTCCACCAGCTTCACCAGCATCTTGTCAGCACCCGGTGTGGCTGAAGGACCACACAAAAACAGGGTTTCAATTCCCTCCAAAGCAGCAGGAAAGCCTGAAGGCTCCGAGTAATCGAGATGCACTGTTTCGGTTTTAAATCCGAATTTCTCAAATGCTTTTTCAGGATTTCTTGTTGCCGCCGTAAATGGAATTCCTTTCTTATGCAAGGCTTTTGACAAAGGTAAACCTATGTTTCCTGTTGATGCTGTCACTAAAAGTTTTGATCTGTTCATACTCATTGCTTTATTTGATTTTACCGCATTCATTCATACTACAAGTGGGATTTTCTTTTGTTCATTCCCTCTTTCCATTCAACCTGTGGACACCCTCACCAAAGCTGTCGCCAGACAGCTAATCCGTGTTAATCAGTAAAACCCGTGTCATCCGTGTTCCAATATCCCTCCCTCTCTCCGTCCCTCTGTCACTCCGTCTCTCCGTCTCTCCGTCTCTCCATCCCTCCGTCTCTCCGTCCCTCTGTCCCTCTCTCCATCTCTCTCACCCTCACCAAAGCTGTCGTCAGACAGCTATAATCCGTGCTAATCAGTAAAATCCGTGTCATCCGTGTTCAAAAATCCCTCCCTCTCTCTCTCAATCCCTCCCTCTCTCTCTCTCAATCCCTCCCTCTCTCAATCCCTCCGTCTCTCCGTCCCTCTGTCCCTCCGTCCCTCTCTCCATCTCTCTCACCCTCACCCGGATACCGTAATCGGATTTCACACAAAAACTTGCTCAGATAAATCAGAAAATGTCCACCGAAATTCCTACCTTTGTTTTTCCTGATAAGCTGCTTATGATTGACAGAGAAACCATAGACCGGATATTCGACACGGCTGAAATAGTCGACGTTGTCAGCGATTTTGTGCAGCTCAAACGGCGCGGCACCAACTACCTTGGATTGTGTCCCTTTCACAATGAAAAGACACCCTCGTTCAATGTATCGCCGAGTAAGGGAATTTATAAATGCTTTGGCTGCGGCAAGGGAGGCAATGTGGTGCAATTTGTCATGGATCATGAGCACATGTCTTATCCCGAGTCCCTCAAGTATCTGGCCAACAAATACAACATTCCGGTAGAGGAGCAGAAACCCAGCGAGGAAGATCTGGCTCAGCGTGACATGCGCGAAAGCATGATGGTGGTCAATGAGTTTGCCCGCAAATACTTTATCAGGCAGCTTACTGAAGATGAAAAGGGCAGGGCAGAAGGCCTCAGCTATCTGAGGGAGCGTGGCTTTACCGATCATATGATAGAAAAATTTGATCTTGGTTATTGTCCTTCAGGAAAAGATGAATTCACCACATATGCCCTGGGTAAAGGATACAAACTTGAGTTTCTTGAAAAAACCGGGCTTACCATCGTCAAAAACGACTGGCAGGCAGATCGTTTCAGTGGCAGGGTGATGTTTCCCATTCATTCTGTTTCCGGCAGGGTCATTGCTTTCGGCGGACGCACACTCAGTACCGATAAAAAAACCGCCAAATACCTGAATTCCCCGGAATCCGAAGTATATCACAAAAGCAAGGTGCTGTACGGGATATATCATGCCAAAAGGGCGATTGTCCAGCAGGATGCCTGTCTTTTGGTGGAAGGCTATACCGATGTGATTTCCATGCATCAGAAAGGCATAGAAAATGTCGTGGCCTCTTCCGGAACATCCCTCACCGAAGACCAGATACGGCTTGTTCGTCGTTTTTCTGAAAACATTACCATATTGTATGATGGCGACCCGGCCGGCCTGAAAGCTTCCCTGCGCGGGATTGATATGATCCTGGAGCAAAACATGAATGTCAAGGTAGTCATCTTTCCGGATGGTGAAGATCCCGATTCCTTTGCAAAAGCTCATACACCCGACGAAATTCGCAAATATATCGGCAGTCAGCAGGAAGATTTTATCCAGTTCAAAACCAACCTGCTGATGGAAGAAGCCGAGCGTGATCCGGTGAAACGGGCAGAAATGGTCAGCTCCATCGTGCGTACAATCTCTATGCTTGAGGACAATATCAAGCAATCGGTTTATATCAAGGCTGTCAGCAAGCAAATGGATATGGGAGAAAATATCCTGTACTCAGAGTTGCAGAAATTCCGGGCAAAAAATCTCCGGGATAAACAAAAACAGAACAGACGTAATCAGCTACACAACCGGAATACACCTACACCTGCCGTACCTGCCCATGTTACCAACATCATCTTTGAAGAACATGAAAAGGAAATCATCTCCCATTTGTTGATGTTTGGTAATAAAGAAGTTGAAAAAGATGAAGAGAGCGGCTTGGCACGTACTGTGGCTCAGTATATCATCAATGAAATACGAAATGATGCCCTGAAATTTGAAAATCTGCTGTATCATAAATTGTTTGAGGAAGTTGATGCTTTGCTGAGCAGCGGTAAAGACATTGATAAACAGCATTTTATTCAACATCCTGATCCGGATATTGCCAGAATTTCCGCGGAATTGTGTACAACCAAATATTATCTGCACAAATTCTGGGCAAAGCGGGGAACTTTTGTTGAAAAACCAGAAGACAGGTTGCCGGAGTTCCTCCCGAATCTGATCCATCAGTACAAACGCAAGGTGATGCAAAAAGCGCAGGAGGAAACCAACAAGCGCATCCAAAAAGCTCAGAAGAACGGTGCCACCCAGCAAGAAATTTATAAACTCATGCAGGAAAAAATCAAAATTCAGAATGTCATCCGCCTGCTGGTGGAAAACAAGGGCATTGTGATTATGCGCTAAAAATCACGCGCTGCGACCTGCAGGGGCGCTCCAATCTTCTGTGGTACATGTTAAAACCTTTTGCAAAGAGGTGATGGGTAGAAGCCTGAAGCTCAGGTATACCTTAAACAATTCCTTTTTCCTCAGCTTCTTCCTGCAGCCGTTCAATGGATTTCCTGACAGCCTCATCTTCTCCAAGCGAATATTTATTCACATACAGATCAATATGCTTCTTCATCACAGCATCATCCATTTCCTGGGCATGTTTGCGAACAAATGGCATGGCTGATTCCGGTTGTGCAAATGCTTTTTTAATGCTTTGATGAAGTGCCTGGTCGATTTCATGTTTTTTGGCTTCCGGTACTCGTTTGTGTATGGCAATCCCGCCAAGGGGGGTGGGCAGATTGTACCTGGATTCCCACAATTCACCCAGATCCACAATTTTTTTCAGGCCTTTGTCTTTGTAGGTAAAGCGGCTTTCGTGAATAATCAGTCCGGCATCCACTTCACCATCCAGCACAGCTTCCTCAATATCCGAAAAAACAGATACCTTTTTTGCTTTCACCTGCGGATAAAAAATGTCCAGCAGCAAACTGGCTGTAGTCATTTTTCCGGGGATGGCTATTGTCATCTCCGGCACTTCATCCGGATAAGCCTTGTGTTTCGATATAAGTATAGGGCCGCAATTTTCTCCCATGGCTGCACCGCTGTTGAGCAGGTCGTATTTATCCCGCAGTTTTAACCACACATGATAGGATAATTTGGTGATATCGCTTTCTTCATGCATTGCCAGGGTATTGAGGGTTTCAATGTCTTCGATGCGAAGCTCGATTTCATGTGCATATTGCTCCACGAAATCGGCAAACATGAAAGTATCATTGGGACAGGAAGAAATACTCAGACTCAGTTTGCTCATAGAGGTTTGTTTTTGAGGTAATTGTTCAGGAACCAGCTAAGCTTTCCCAATGCTATGCCGGTTTCCCACTTGTCTTTGTCCCGCTCTGTCACAGGATTTGAAATGGCACGTATCTCAAGATAAGGAATCTTTTCTTCTTTGGCCAGCATGAAAAAGCCGGCTCCTTCCATGTTTTCAATATCGGCAGACGGCATGCCCTCCAGCCTGAGGTTGTTGACATTTACCGTATTGGAACTGACATTGGGCAGGCCGGTTTCATGACGCAATACCTGGTACTCGTTGATCAGCACCCCGCGGCGATAATCTTCCCAGCCTTTTCCACCGGCAAGGGATGTGAAATGATTCTTGTTCAGATATCCGATATCGGCAAATTTTTCAGTTTCCACAACAACCAGCGCGCCAGCTTTGAGGTTGCTGGTGTAGCTGCCTGCTATTCCGGCCATTATCAGAAAATCGTAAGTTTCATGCCGGCAAAGCTGTCTGCTGGTATGGAGCAAACTTGCCGGCAGACCCGGACCGCAAATCAGAAGATCAGTGTTCAGTGCAGGCAGGCTGTAAAGCTTGTCTGACTGCTGAACCGCCATATTGCTGTCAATGATTCTTTCTGCCTCAAAGACAGTTGGGATGATCAGTAAGGTGTTATTCATACGTGCACATTCAACATATTTGACTGAAAAAATGTTTACTTTGCAAATCTAAAGATAACAATTTATGGAATTTACAATAAATCATGAAGAGGAAGGCGGCTTTGTCCGTACCGATAAGTATGATGATAAGGTTACCAATGAACTGGCATCTCATTATTCACGTATCATTGATCTCGTGGGTGAGGATATCAGTCGTGAAGGGCTGGAAAAAACTCCTGTGCGTGTGGCCAAGGCCATGCAGTTCTTGCTGCAGGGATACAATATGGATCCTGTTGAAATCATCAATTCCGCCAAATTCAAGGAGGATTACCGCCAAATGGTGATTGTGAAGGATATTGACATTTTTAGCATGTGTGAACATCATATGTTGCCGTTTATCGGCAAGGCACATGTGGCCTATATTCCCAATCATTACATCACCGGACTCAGTAAAGTTGCCCGGGTGGTGGAAGCATTTTCCCGTCGCCTGCAGGTGCAGGAGCGTTTAACAACGCAGATTAAAGACAGCATTCAGGGTGCACTGCAGCCCCTGGGCGTTGGCGTGGTGATTGAAGCCCGGCATCTGTGCATGCAGATGCGTGGGGTACAAAAGCAGAATTCTGTTACCACCACATCGGATTTTACCGGTGCATTTTTAAAAGAACCCACGCGCAAGGAGTTCCTGCAACTGATTGGATCAAAACTTATGTAATCATTTTAAAACCATAAAGTATGAAAGCATTTGTATTTCCCGGACAGGGAGCACAATTTCCGGGTATGGGCAAAGACCTGTACGAAAACCATCCCGAAGCCAAAGAAAAATTTGAGAAAGCAAATGAAATTCTGGGTTTCCGCATTACCGACATCATGTTTGAAGGAACTCCGGAAGAACTCAAACAAACCAAAGTTACCCAACCTGCCATTTTTCTGCATTCCGTGATTCGTGCCCTGGTGATGGGTGATGATTTCAAACCGGATATGGTTGCCGGGCACTCACTGGGTGAATTTTCTGCCCTGGTAGCAAACCAGGCGCTGAGTTTTGAAGACGGCCTTGTGCTGGTGTCAAAACGTGCCATGGCCATGCAGAAAGCATGTGAAATGGAAGAATCCACCATGGCTGCCATTCTCGGCCTGGAAGATGCTGTGGTTGAGGAAAAATGTGCCGGAATTGACGATGTTGTTATCCCGGCCAATTACAACAGCCCAGGACAGGTTGTGATTTCCGGTTCAAAAGCCGGCATTGATAAAGCCATTGAAGTTCTGAAAGAAGCCGGTGCCAAACGCGCCATGCCATTGCCCGTCGGTGGTGCTTTCCATTCGCCTTTTATGGAGCCTGCCCGCGAAGAACTGGCACAGGCAATCAAAGATACAGCCTTTGCCGAACCGGTTTGCCCGGTATATCAGAATGTAGATGCCAAAGCATACACCAAACCTGCTGATATCCGTGAAAACCTCATTGCTCAGCTCACCAGTCCTGTCCGCTGGACACAAACCGTAAAAGCCATGATGAACGACGGAGCTGAATCCTTTACTGAAATCGGCCCGGGTAAAGTACTTGCCGGCCTGATTAAAAAAGTAGACCGCAAAATGCCGGTTGAAAACCTGAGCTAAAGACGTTTACAAATATTTGAAAGCCATTCTTTTGCTGGGATGGCTTTTTTTTATTTTCCGATACTGGTTATACCCCCGTCAACGTGCATCACTTCGCCGGAAATCCAGCCTGCTTTGTCGGATAGTAGAAAAACTGCCATGGAGGCGATGTCTTCCGGTTTACCACCCCGTTTTAGGAGATGTATATGGTCATGGGTACAAGCTTATGGGCTGTTCCGGATAAGCAGCTTCTGTTCCCGGCTTTGTCCGTTTTGTTTGATGCGAAGGAGGTATATGCCGCTGTGTATGTCTCCCGGGAGCATGAGTTTGTGCCTGACGTACCCTTGTGAGGTGTTGAAACCGATTGACATTATTTGTCTTCCGCTGATATCAAACATTTCCAGTTTAGCTGTTGATGAATGACTTGTGAATGACAGAAGGATTTCTTCGCTTGCCGGATTGGGATAAACCCTTAATCCGTTCTGAGATACAGGGTCTGTTTCAATGCTGTCGGGAATGTCTCCCATTTGGAGCAGGCTGCCATAGCTTCCGGCAAACAAGAGGCAACTGTCACTGATAAAATGAACATCACTTATGTTATTATTGGTAGGAAGTGTGATTTCTGACCAGGTTTCGCCCATGTCGGAGGATTGCACAATGGTGCCGTTTGTACCATAAAGGCAAAGCAGACTGTCACCAAGTATTTCCAGGTGGTTCAGGTATGCATTAACATGATAAACCGTGTCCCATTCTGACTGGTTGTTTTCGGCGCGGTAAACCGTGGATATCTGACCGTAAGGATTGGTGGCCAGGATAAAAAACTTCTCCTCAAGTATACACATGCCGGCTATGTGGTTGCTGATTCCTGTCTGAATGGTATGCCAATTGTTTCCTGCATCGGTGGAATTGTATAACTTTCCATCACTGCCTATGATGTAAATTTCAGAGGATGAATGCACATACACGGACTTGAGATATTCACCGGCACCAATGCTGATGTTGTTCCATGTCTGACCATCGGTGGTTTTTAAACATGTGGCCCACTGTGCTCCTCCCGGACTGACTCCACCGCCCACGGCAAATCCAAGCGTTGGGCTGGCCATACGGACATCATTCATAAAGCTTGCTTTATATGCTTCGTGCTGCCATGTCCAGCTTGTGCCGCTGTTAGTGCTTTTGTATATCCCATCATAGGTTAGGGCATAAAAAATGTCAGGGGAAGTGAAGTCAATTGCAATTAAACCGTTCAACTTTTCACGGGAATGGTATGTCCAGTTTTCACCAAAATCATCTGAATGCATCAGAATTCCGTCACCACCGATGTAGATATTCCCGTTTTCGGGTGTTCCCATCCCCACCAGGTGATTGAAAACCGTACCTGTAAGGTTTTCAAAAGCTGCTGCGTTGATTTCTGTCCGCAGGATTCTGCCACCCATTCCGCAAATGAATGCATAATGGTTTCCTGCCAGGGCATTGAAAAATATGCTTTCGTATCTGTATTCCTGATTGGTGGTCCACGTGTTACCTGCATCCATTGTGGTTATGATGTTCCCCTGTGCATCGCAGGCGATGATGTACCCCTCATCTGTGGCACTGATGCTACGGATGTGTGAGTTGTCAGGTGTGCTTAATTCTGTCCAGGTGTTTCCGCCATCGCTGGTCTTTACGATGTACGAAAAATTTCCGGCTGCATATCCGTTGAGGCTGTCAGTGAAATGAATATCGTAGAGGCTGTATTCAAGGCTGTCGCACTGCATAAACCAGGTCTGGCCTCCATCGGTACTTTTGAGAACAACGGGGTTGCCGCCTGCTGTGTTGCCACCACCAGCAATATAGCCTGTAGTTTCAGTCGGAAAAATTACCGAGAAAAGATCAATATTTGTAGGAGAGGCAAGGCTGTCCCAGGAAGCGCCTGCGTCTTCGGATCGTAAGATAAGCCCGTTACGTCCGCATGCCACAAGGTTTTGATTGTTCTGCCAGCTCACGCTTTCAAGCTGACCCATTGCATTGTCTGATGAGGTATTCCATGTTTGTTCGCCGTTATCAGTGAAGAGAATGCAACCATACCCCACGGCTACACCATGGTTGGTGTTCTGAAACGCAATGTCGTACAAATCTTTTGTGGTGGGTGTTGACTGGATTTCCCAGTTCTGGCCATTGTCTGTACTTTTCATAATAGTGCCATGGTAGCCGGCAGCAAATAAGACAGCGGAATCGGCATGGCACATGCTCATCAGAGTATTTCCCTGTGGAAGTGGGTTTATCCATTGAATGTCCTGGCTGCTGCCATAATTGATAAGCCCAAAGAGGAGGAGTAACAGAATCAGCGGTTTTTTCATGCCGGAGTTTATTTTACGGTATCTAAGTTAGATTATTTTTTTGATTCAGGGAAATTTAATTTGCAACGATGATGCCCGCGTGAGGGATAGAAGCGGTACCCTGCAATTCGCCGGTAGGCGGATGAAGCGTACAAGCGGATAGCCCGACCGTTTTTGTTTTCAGGCTGCGCTGGAAGCAAAACCTTCAGGGTCGTCCCTATAAACTTGTCGTTGAATTTGAAAAGAACAGTACAGCGAGGAATTTGAGCGACCCTGAAGGTTGCGCCGCAAGCCTGCGCTGAAAACAAAAACGGGCACGCCCCACTGATAGAAATAACAAATTACAAACTTCAAATTACAAATGCGTGAAACAATATTTTTGTAAGTGCCGAAGAAACGCAACAAAAATATAATGTTGAACCATCTCACGAATAGCGGTGCAACAAAATTCAAAAACCTTGAACTTCAAATCATCCGAAACCCACAATTTGCAAGTGGTAACGCAGCGAATTGGGATGGTTGAGGGCCTGTCCGTCTTCTGACGGAAGATCCCGATAGCTTGTCCGCCCAATGGCGGAAGTGATAACGATATCGGGACTTCAACCTTCAACCCTTGTCCGCCCACCGGCGGATCAAACCCTTGTCTCCGCCAGCAGTCGGCCTGTGCGACTACCGGCGTAACAGGCTGCCCACCGGCGGATCAAACCTTATTTGTGTTGATGAAAGGGGGATAATAACAGAAATGCATAAATAATTCCTATTTTTGTGCAAAATTCTGATTATGCAGTTGATATACATATTTTTGGGAGGCGGACTTGGCAGTGTTTCACGATATGGTGTTTCCCGTTTGATTACAGGAGGCGGAAGCATAAATCCCATAGCGACTCTTGTGTCTAACCTATTGAGTGTGTTGGTATTGGGAGCAATTGTGTATTATTTCAGTCGTTCGCACAGCATAACAGATAATTTATATGCCCTGTTGATCGTTGGTTTCTGTGGTGGATTCAGTACGTTTTCCACCTTCAGTTTTGAAGTGTTTGAAATGATGCGGCAACAACAATACCTCATGGCCGGACTGAATGTGCTGATTAGTGTTGCACTGGGTGTATTTGTCTTGTTTGCTTTTGCTGAAAATTTGTAGAAAATGATGAAACGATTTTTGTTGATACTTGGAGTTTTTATGACAGTGGGAGGGATGAGTCAGAACTACAATCTGCCCTCTGACAGGCCCAAACTGGTTGTGGGTATTGTGGTTGACGGATTGGGTTATGATGCCATTTACAAAAACCGTGATTTGCTTAGCGCACAGGGTTTTACAAAGTTGATAAACATGGGTGCCAATTGTTCCAATGCCCGCTATGATTATATGTTTACACAGCGGGCCCCTGGTTATGCAAGCATTGTGACCGGTAGTGAACCTTCCTGGCATGGAGTGGTGGCGGATTACTGGTACAAAACCCTTAGCGAGCAAGGGGTGCATGCTGTGCAAAATGCAGATTATCGGCCGGTAGGGACTTTGAACCTTGACAACGCCTGCTCCCCGGACCAACTGATGTCCGGTACATTCAGCGATGCGATGAAAATGTATTTCAGGAATGAAAGCAAGGTAGTGAGCATATCTCTTGATGCCACAGCTGCGGTACTCAATGGTGGTTTTAAAGCAGATGCTGCCTACTGGCTTGATGAATTATCCGGGGATTTCGTTACCAGCAATTATTATATGGATGACTTACCGGCATGGGTGAATAAATTCAATAAAAATGATTATCCTGATGTGTATTTCGAGCGAAGCTGGGAACCCCTGGACAGTCTGAAGTTTTACAAACATTCATTGCCGGATACCAGTAGTTTTGAATATGGTTTTGATGGCGAGTTTACAACATTTCCTTATGAATACGAGGAAATAAAAACCCGTTTCACCGGAAACAAATTCATCAAAATGATTCCCGAAGGAAACACCATGACCACCGATTTTGCTGTGGCTGCCTTATTCAACGAGGAACTGGGTGCAGATGAGATACCGGATGTTCTGATGGTGAATTATCATGTAGGAGAAAATATCGGGAAATATTTCGGGCCAGACTCCAAGGAAATGCAGGATTTGCTGCTGCGTACCGACAGGGAGATTGCTCATCTGATCAGTGTGATAGAAGACAATCTAGGTAAAAACAATACCTTATTTTTCCTTACTTCACCCAGTGGATTTGGCAGCAATCCGGATTACCGTAAATCGGAAAAATTGCCGGGTGGCAGATTTAATCACCATTATGTAATGGCCTTGCTGGATTCTTATCTGAATGTACTGTACGGTGAAGGTGACTGGATACGGGACTACAAAAACCAGCAGATTTATCTTAACCGTACACTCATTGAGGATGCCGGCCTTGATCTTGCAGAAGTGCAGGATAAAATTGCCGGATTCATTTTGTCCTATGATGGCATTGCCGCGGTGCTGACAGCCAACAACCTTGTGACAACAGATTATACTTCAGGCATTTTTGAGAAAATGCAGAATTCCTATCATCAAAAACGCAGCGGTGATTTGCTGATTGCTTTGAAACCGGGATGGATTAAAGATGTCAGCTATGCTGCTGACCACAATTCATGCTATAACTATGATACTCACGTCCCACTTGTGTTCTATGGCTGGAAAGTTCGCAAAACCGAAATCACAAAACCGGTGAACATCACTGATCTTGTGCCCAGTCTGTGTAATATGATGAATATTCCTTTTCCCGCTTCGGTCACCGGCATACCAATTGATGAAATTTCCCGTTAGTAAAGACAGAAGATACTCCTTGTGTTTTCTGTTGTGATGAAGGTCTTATCGCTGATTGATGACTGATTTACGATAACATAAATAGAAACTGTTTTTGAACAATCAAATCTTATTCTTATCTTTATTGGAAAAAATCCCGGACACTATGAAACATATCGGAATATTACTCGGCTTTTTGGCACTCTTCGGAATGACTGTTCATGCACAGGAAACAAATGACAATACCCCCGTGGAAAGCAATGATACCACAAAGAGTGACAGTATCTGGCAGGGTTCACTTGTCGGACTCAATGTTTACCCGGCTTTCGGAATGATTGGTGGTGGTATTATGCCATCATCAAAAATATTTTTTCAGTACAAACACCACTGGGAAAAATCCAGCATGCGTGTGAGTGCCAACTATATCAATTTTCATTCAGTGGATGATCGCCTTGATCTTGTGATGGTGGGCGATACAAGCATCATTATGCGGCAGTATAACAACAACGTGTATACCCTTGACCTCCGGATTGGCTACGAGCGTGTGATGCCCATGGAAGATTTTCGTTTTTATTATGGCCTTGGCCTGATGGGTGGATATCACCATTTCGGGAAAACCTATTATCATTACGAAGAATCTTACGATGATTATCCTGTAGAAGGAATCAACCGTCCTGCGGAACTCAATATGCTTGGCTGGTACCGGGCAGATATGTTGAAAGTGGGTCTGGATTTCAGTTTTGGTGTTGATTTGCTGCTTTCAGAAAATGTCATCATGTCGGTACAATACACACCGGAGCTGGCCTATTACATGCTGATAGACAGTGAAGAAGATGATGATGCTGATGTTTTCGACGGTGATCTGGTTCAGGATTTCCTGGATTTCCGGGGCGATTATATTGATCTTATTCTCAGTGTGAAATTCTAAGTTCAGAAGATCCGACTATCAGTAGATTTTTCTTGTCAAAGGAAGTTTTTTCATGCAGTCAGGACAAATGGTGTAATCCACTGCCCAGGATGTAAGCGTGTCTTTGTAGAAAATGTTTTCATCCATCAGATCTACCCATTGATGACCGGATTTCAAACGGTTACAGATAGAGCATCGCTTTGTAGAATGTACATCTCCCTGATAAAATCGTATTCGGGGAAGTGAATTGCTTTCCTTTTCAAGAAAATTGTCAAAACGAACCAGATTTCCGGATTCCGGAGACAGACGCATCCGCATAAACCTGGCAATGCCGGGACTGTCACAGCGGTAGGTGAATTCATATGGTTTTTGAAGAATCCTTACCCGCTGCAGCAATACTTCATAAAACATTTTGCTGTCATCTCCTTCTATGAGGCTCAGAAGATTCGAACCTTTCCATGCGTCCTTTGACAGGGAAAAAGACATTTCCTCTGTGGAAAAATTGCCAAACTCGCCCTCAAGCCTTCGAATACAGTTGTTCAGGTCAATCCAGTATGTTAAAATTGGCTCGTCCATATTATGAAAGCATTAAGATACAAATTAAAAGCCGCAAAGCAAAATATTGTCGGTATTTCTTAATTTTGTGCATTGGGAGGACAGAAATTATGGCAGAGATTAAAAATATTGTTTTTGATTTGGGACAGGTACTTTTGCCCATAGATTTTAATGCCCCTGTTCATGCATTTAAAAATCTTGGCTTGTCGGATTTTGACAATTTGTATCATCAGAGCCTGCAGGCTGATTTGTTTGACAGCCTGGAAACCGGCAGGATATCAGAGGCGGAATTCCGGGAGGAAATGCGTCGTCTATCCGGAGAGGACTGGACGGATGAGCAGATAGACCAGGCCTGGAGTACAATTATTCTGGATTTCAGACCGGAAACCATGGATATGCTGGTTCAGCTCAGAAAGCAATATCCCTTGTTTTTGCTCAGCAATACCAACAGTATACATTACAGCGTGTATGATGCACAGGTAAGACGCAGATTCAACAAAAAGGGGCTGAGTGCCTATTTCGACAAAGCATATTACTCCCATGAGATGGGACTGCGGAAACCTGATCCTGAAATATTCCGGCGTATGGCAGCGGATGCCGGAATCAAACCGGCAGATAGTTTGTTTATTGATGACAATGCAGACAATATCAGGGTTGCCGGGGAGTTGGGTTTTAATGTCCTGCATCACCAGCCGGAAAAGAAAGTAGAGAAAGAGATTAAATCAGTACTGAGATAGCCTGCAAAATTGTGTTGTGTTTTATTTGCTTATCCGCAGAGGCAGTTTCATCTTCCGACAAGTTCTGCTCTCAGTAAGCGGTGGTCTTCCCTGATTTCAATATATACATTGACACGCTCACGGGGCAAAACACCGGGAGCATTCTCCGGCCATTCAATGAAAATCTTATCGGCAAAACCCAGGTACTCATCAAAGCCGATTCTCATGATTTCTTCTTCTTTTTCAATCCTGTAAAAATCATAGTGGCAAATGAGCATATCATCCGGGGTGTAATATTCATTCAGGATTGCAAATGTGGGGCTTGTAACATTGTCTTCTACTTCAAGGCTTTTGCACAATGCTTTAATGAAAGTGGTTTTTCCCGCACCCATTGGCGCATAAAAGGCAAAGAGCTGTTGCTGCCCGAAATCCTCAAGAAATTCAGCAGCTACATCAGCCAAATCTTCCGGGGATTGTAAAACATATGTTTTCATAAACCTGGTTTTGGACTTAAGTGAATCAGGGGAACAAGCATTTCCTCCATGGATATGCCACCATGTTGTAAGGTTCCCTTGTACATATTCATGTAATGTTTGTAATTGTTGGGATATACAAAATAATCATGACCGGTGGCAAAAATATATGTTGAGCTTATGTTTGATTTGGGCAGGAACGCTTTGCGGGGATCTTTGATTTCAAAAACGTCTTTTGGATTGTAATCCAGATTTTTGCCCTGCTTGTACCTCAGGTTTGTGGTTGTGTTCCTGTCACCAATAACCTTCACAGGATTCTGAACCATGATGCTGCCATGGTCAGAAGTGAGTATGAGTTCTATGTCATGTTCGGCAAGTCCCTGTATCAAATCAAAGAGGGGAGAATACTGAAACCATGATTTGGTCAGTGAGCGGTATGCTGACTCGTTACCGGTAAGTTCGCGTATCATTTTCATGTCCGTGCGGGCATGGGACATCATGTCCACAAAATTGACCACAATGGCGTTGAGGTCGTGATGGAGTATGCTGTGTAGTTTTTCCTTGATTTTGGTACAGTAACTGATATCAAAAGCCTTTTCATAATGGGTAGTCTTTTCTTTTCCAAAAAAACGTTGAATCAGGCTTTGCAGCATTTCCTCCTCATGTAGATTTTTCCCTCCTTCTTCGTGGTCGTTTTTCCACAAGTCAGGGTATTTCTTATGTATTTCAGATGGCATGAGGCCGCTAAAAATGGCATTTCTGGCATATTGAGTGGCTGTCGGCAGTATGGTACAATACATGTTATCAGATTTCACATGGTAAAATCGTGAGATCAGGGGCTGTATTACTTTCCACTGGTCGTATCTCAGGTTATCGATCAGCATGAAAACAACCTTTTTGTTCTCTTTGAGGAGCGGGAAGACCTGCTTTTTCAATAACTGATGTGACATCAGGGGTTTGTCATCTTTGTCTGATTTTAACCAGGATTCATAATTTCTACTGATAAATTTCCCAAAGCTGTTGCTTGCTTCCTGTTTTTGCATCCTGAGAATTTCATCCATGGTGCCGTCTTCGGAAGCTTCGATTTTAAGTTCCCAGCCGGTGAGCTCTTTATATATATCTACCCATTCCTGGTAATTGAGTTGTTCGTTGAGGCGCATGCCAAGTTTCCGGAATTCTACCTGATAATCCATACTGGTTTTTTCCGAAACCAGGCGATCGTGGTCAATGTTTTTCTTGATTGACAAAAGAATTTGTTTTGGATTGACAGGTTTTATCAGGTAGTCATTGATTCTTGCGCCAATGGCCTGATCCATGATGTTTTCTTCTTCACTTTTGGTGATCATCACAACAGGAACAGAAGGGGCAATATCTTTGATCTGCTCTAGGGTTTCCAGTCCGCTGAGACCGGGCATGTTTTCATCCAAAAATATCAGATCATAGTTTTTTTCCTTTACATAATCTATGGCATCCTTGCCGTTTGTTGCTGTATCTACCTGATAACCCTTGTGTTCAAGAAAAATGATGTGTGGTTTTAGCAGGTCAATTTCATCATCAGTCCAGAGAATCTGTATTTTGTTCATGTACAATGCGGTTTAATATGTGTATAGTAAACAAGCAGGATGCTTATTCGTTCAGATAATTGTTACGGTAAAATTCCAGATATTCATCAACATCTTTGGCTTTTTTAAGCTTGTCATAATTGCTTTCCGAAATAATAAACTGCTCGTAATCTTCCGGGTTCAGATCGCCAAATACATTTTGATTGTTCTCAATCAGATTCATGTAATTGGCGGCTTGTCGTTCTGATTTAAAGCTACGTACAAAAACAAGTTCTTCATCTTCATCAATCATATAATACAGCACCCTGAATGTGGTAATATTAAAAGTGAAAATGTTGAAATTTGATATTTCAAACCTCAGTTGTTTGGTATCAACATTCTTTGTATTGGCACTGACCATGTAATAATGTGTCTCATCCGGAGCATGCTCATATATGGTTTCTTCTGCTTCCGGGGCATCTGTTTCTCTTCTGCTTGTGTCAGTGCTTTCTTCCCGTACTACTTCAGGCCTGCTTTCCAGGTCTGCAAGTAGTGCATCAACATCGCTTTCTCCCAGGTATGATAAAATATCTGAAGCTCTGTTTGACAATGGTGATTCCGGATAATTCTGAATATAACGGGCCAGCTCCTGTTTGAGTTCAATCTGCTCCATATTCAGTGCACTTGCCATCAAATCAATGAATTTTACTTTATCTGTTATCTCAGAATCCGGATAGGTTTCATAAAAGTCTGCAGCCATCTGATTTGCTTGTGTGAGCTTGCCGGCTCTGTAGGCATTGTACATTGCTTCGTAAGCTTGCTTTTCTTTTTCTTCCCTGGCAAGCAGTTCCTGTACATAATTCGGGTTTTCCAGGATTTTCGCATAATTGCTGTCCGGGAAATTCTCAATGACTTTTTGTTTGAATGTTTCCGCTTGAGAAACTTCATTCTTATTGTTGTGCAGCTCGTAGAGGTTGTAATAGGTCAGGAGCTTGTAATCATGCTCGGGGTACCGGCTGTTGAGTTCTCCGAATGTTTCTATTGCTCTGTCATAATCTTTGAATTTATCCATATATATATTGCCGGCACTGAACAGGGCATCCATGATTTTCTCATTGGATATTTCCATCAGGGAATCATTTAGCGGTACGTCCTGCAAGTAGTATTCTCTGGATTTGTTGTCTGTCACCTTGGGGCCTGCCAGACTGTCGGCACCGGTGGTGTCACTTTCTATCTGATCGCTGCTAACACTTGATTTATTGCTCCTGCGCCAGTGGTCTTCCAGCTTTCTGTTGCCCCATTTTTTCTGGAACTCATTGCTACCATGGCTTAAAGTTGCCGGATTGTAGAAGTACCATTTGCCCCCGCTTGGTGCATTGGTACGGTTGCTGCCCCGGCGTTCATCAAACAACATGGAATTCTCTTGCTGCTGACGCTCCATTTCCTGCTGCCTTTTTTCCTCTTCAATGATTGCCTGAATTTCTTTATCAATTATCTTGTTTCTTTCAGCTTCACTCATGTTTGCCATAGCCTGTAAACTGTCCTGTGTTTCAACGATGTCCAGGGAATTTACCAGGTCTGACAGGTTTCTGCTCAGGTCTTTGATTTCATTGTACCTGGGATGTGAGTTGGACAAATTAAGCATGCAGGTATCATAATATGCCTGGGACAATCTGTAGTCAGGTTCTTCATAATATATGTCACCAAGCCGCATGCATGAAAGTGCTTTTTGGTTGTTGTTTGTTGAAGAGTGTTCACTGGACAATTTGTAATTCTTAATCCCTTCTTCTCTGTTGCCGTTTTTGTATTCTACTTCTGCCAAAGCATAATAAACCTGATCAAGATATTCAATATTTTTATCGTCCTTAATCATTTTACTCAGCAATTTCCTCATGTCTTTATAGGAGCCGCCGAGTTTGCCGTAACACTCTGCCATATTTATTTTGGCATTGAATCCCATCTCATAATCATCACTCTTTTTATTGACAGTTTCAAACATTTCAGCCGCTTTTCTGAATTCCCCCTGATCCTTGTATAGCTGAGCAAGAATGTATCTGTGCCGGATGCGTTGACTTTTATTGTCGTTTTCTTCTATGGCTTTTTTTAGATGCGGTATGGCACGGTCGGGATTGTTCAGCTCAAGATAATAGGCTGCATTGAGGATTTCCCATTCTGCCTGAAGGTCTTCAGGGAACTCATCCTCACCGTCAATCTGGTCAATCCATTTCTTGGTTCCCTTGAGGTTGCCTGTAGCAAGGGCAGTGCGTCCCAGCATCAGCATGGCCTCAAAACGGACAGGCTCTTTGGGGAATTCACGGATGATGTATTCGAAATTCTGTCGTGCCGGAAGAAATTCATTTTTCACAAAATAGGCTTTGCCCATCAAAAGATAAGCATCATCCACCCATTTGTTGTATTCATTCTTATTCATGAATTCTTTTTCACTCTCACTCTGCCTGCCGTCTTTTTGTTTAGGCTTTGCCTTAATGGAATGGTATTTTATGGTTTTTGATGCTTTCTTGATGGCTTTGTCCATATCGGAGACCGAGGACTGGGCTGTTTCTTCTATTCCAGTCAGGTAAACCGGCAGCCGGCGCGTAAAGTCAAAAGTGTATTGGTCTTCAATGCGCTGCATACCTTTGCGATATGCTTCACGTCCATTGAAATATACATTGTAATGTGCTGTAAGGTTATGATACGAGCGGGTCAGCCAGGTGTTCTTTTCCGTGGAACATGATAAAACCACCAGCATGATCAGTACTATGGCCGGTTTAATATGTATTGTCGTTTTTTTCAAGTTGTGTTTTCCTTAATATTATAACAACTAAAAAATCATATCTTTAGTATGCAAAGCATCATTCCACAGTTACAGATTTTGCAAGATTCCTGGGTTGGTCAACATTACAACCCCGCATTACCGCGATGTAATAAGAGATCAGTTGTAATGGTATAACTGTCAGCAGGGGTGCAAGTGCAAAATCTGACTGAGGTACTTCTACCACATGGTCGGCCATTTTACTGATGGTGTCATCCCCTTTGCTTACAATTGCTATGACGATACCTTTCCTGGCTTTAACCTCCTGTATGTTGCTTACGATTTTGTCGTATGATTTGTCTTTGGTGGCCACAATGATGACCGGCATATTTTCATCAATCAGCGCGATGGGCCCGTGTTTCATTTCTGCGGCCGGATAACCTTCGGCATGGATATAGGAGATTTCTTTAAGCTTCAGTGCACCTTCAAGGGCAACGGGGTACAGGTATCCGCGGCCCAGGTACAGGGCATTGGTGGCATTTTTGTATATTTCACTGATTCCTTTGATGTATTCATCCTGGGTTAATATGGAGCTGATTTTTTCAGGTATGAGACTGAGCTCTTCAATCAGCTCCTCATACTCGGCCTGGCTTAGCTTGCCGTTTTTCTGGCCGATTTCCATGGCAATCATGGTAAGTACGGTTACCTGGGTGGTGAAGGCTTTGGTTGATGCCACACCAATTTCCGGCCCGGCATGGGTATATACCCCGCCCATAGTAGCACGAGGGATACTTGAGCCTACCACATTGCATATACCCAGAACAGTGGCCCCTTTTTCCTTTGCACTTTCAATGGCTGCCAGTGTATCAGCGGTTTCTCCACTCTGGCTTATGGCAATAACTATATCATCTTCATAGATGATGGGGTCTCTGTACCTGAATTCTGATGCGTATTCAACCTCTGTAGGGATACGGCTGAACTCCTCCAGCAGGTATTCACCAACAAGGCCGGCATGATAACTCGTGCCACAGGCTATAATGATGATGCGCTTGGCTTTCACCAGATCATCCATGACATAGTGGAGTCCACCGAGTTTTAACTCATGGGTTTTGGGATTGATGCGGCCACGGAATGTATCCCTGATTGATTTTGGCTGCTCATGTATCTCCTTAAGCATATAATGGTCGAAACCATTTTTTTCAATCTCATCAACATCCAGCTCCAGTTTGTGGACAATGGGTTTTTTAATGTCTTCCACGCTTCCCAGGTTTCTGAGGGTAAGGCCATTGCGGGATATTACGGCAATGTCGTCGTCCTGCAGGTAGATGACAGATTTTGTGTGCTCAACAATGGGGGTGGCATCACTGGCAAGAAAATATTCTTTATTGCCCACACCAATGACCAGGGGCGACCCTTTCCTTGCTGCTATTAGTTTGTCTTTCTCATCCCTGCAGGCAATAACAAGGCCGTAGGCACCAACCACTTTACTCAGTGCAAGCCTCACGGCTGTTTCTGCTGAAATATTCCCTTTGAGATATATATATTCAATCAGGTTGGCAAGAACTTCTGTATCGGTTTCGCTCGCAAAAGTATAGCCTCTGTTTTCCAGCTTTTCTTTCAACCGGGTGTAGTTTTCAATAATGCCATTGTGGATGATGGTGAATATGCCGTTCATGCTGACATGCGGGTGGGCATTGATATCATTGGGTTCGCCATGGGTAGCCCAGCGTGTATGACCAAGACCAATGTTTCCGTCAATATCCTTGTCTTGTACAAGTTGCTCCAGTTCCTGAACTTTACCTTTGCGTTTATAAACCCTGTTTTTGTGATTCATTACAGCGATTCCTGCAGAATCATACCCGCGATACTCAAGCCGTTTCAGACCCTTTATCAGTATTGGATATGCTTGTTTGTTCCCTATATATCCTACAATTCCACACATAATGTTGTTCTAATTTGGTTTTCAATAATCTGAGTTGACAATCAGTATCTGTAACGGATTGTCAGGATGATTTCCTCCGTATATAGCGCAGTGGCTTACGTCGGTTCTGTTATTCAGCCCGAACATAAACAATGAATTGTCAAGTTGTATGCTTCCATCGTTGGCAATCAAATCCTGTAAATAAAACGGAATGTTGAAAATGTATTCGCCTGATGCCGTGATTTCCCCTCCAAAATGACTGGAGCTCACTTTGTAATCTGTAAGGAACTCAAATAATCCCATATCGTTTTCATATACAATGGTCATTTGTTCAGGATTGCCGTAATCATTAAAGAAGTCGGGATGAATCTTTACCTGAAGCTGAGCTTTGTTGATGCCTTTATCGGCGAGTTCATTGAGCCTGGCGGTATCTTTTATTCTGACTTCCGTTGTTAATCCGGCACCTGAATGAATGAATGAAATTTCTTCATTATCCGTATCTGTCAGGGCTGATTGCAATTCACCGGCTGATGTACTGTAATCATGATCAAAAAGGTTAATTCTTACTGAATTGTAGTTGATGAGAAAATCGTAAGTATCCTCCTCATTGTAATGCATGATCAAACGGCTGTTATCACTGACAAGATTAAAATAGGCGATACATCCGCCATTTGATGTCTGATCGTCGGCTTTCAGGTAGAAACCTTTAAAAACATCGAGAAAATCCTCATTGCTGTTGTAAATACTTTTATTCTCGAATAAGGACAAAAAGTCCTCATCACTGATTGTAAGGTAGAGCAATGTGTCCGATGGCCTTACTTCAATTTCATATTCACCCAGCAGATTCAGATTGCCTGCGGATTCATCCGGCGTATAATCGGAATAATAAGCACTGTCAACATGAAAATCCGTATTGACAATCTGATACAAACTGAAACTGATGTTACTGCTTGTGTCACCATAATAATTACTGTAATCCAGTACAAGTTCCAGTGAATCAACCTGTATCTCCACATCCTCCTCCACATCGGTTGAGGAAAGTCGGGTTTGGGTGATGAAACCTGCTGTGGTAATTCCAAAATCCGGTTCGCTGACACTGCCAAGCAGACTGATTGTGCGTTCATCTGTAGCAATGCTGCTGTCACGGCGGGTGTGAGTTTCTACACTAAGGGTGTCGGTGGCTACAACGATTTTATCTGAACCTGGCTGTAAACTGACACCTACTTCTGAGGGTTCATCTTCACACGAAATGAGAGTAAAAAAAACTGATAGTGTGATAATGAGTAGAATCCATGTTTTCTTCATAAAGTTTATTCCGCTTCTAATATTTTATCATAAAAGTCTGAATAAGCATCAACGTAATTTTCGGGGTCCTGGTATTCAAGAACAGGAATTTTTTTCTCTTTTACATATGATGCCAGCTCAGGATGTATGTTTTTGCTGCCCAAAATCACAGCATCAGAATTGTCGATGGCCAGCTTGTTGAGTGTTACAAAATCCTGCTTCTCCGCGAGTTTTTTCAGATCGCCTTTCTCAACACCTTCAAACATGGCTGTATTTACAACGCTTTTACTTAAATCATCTTCAAATCCTTCTTCATAAATGCTGTAAACAACTTTCAGGTCGCTGAACAAGGGATCATCTTTGTATGATTTTTTGAGATACAGTGGAACAAATGCTGAAAACCAGCCGTGTACATGTACCAGGTCAGGAGACCAGCACAATTTTTTTACTGTTTCAATTACACCGCGTGCGAAAAATACAGCACGTTTGTCATTGTCCTCAAATTCTTTTCCGTTTTTGTCCTTTACTGTGGCTTTTCTTTTGAAAAACTCCTCATTATCAATAAAGTAGACCTGCATCCTTGCAGATTGAATGGATGCAACCTTGATGATCAGAGGATGGTCGTAGTCTTCAATGATTAAATTCATTCCGGAAAGCCGGATTACTTCATGCAACTGATTTCTTCGCTCATTGATGGAGCCGAATCTTGGCATAAAGGTCCTGATTTCTTTCCCTTTTTCCTGAATCCCCTGGGGTAAGTGCCGTCCAATCAGGGACATTTCTGATTCAGGAAGGTAAGGGGTAATTTCCTGGGCAACAAAAAGTATTTTTTGCTTCATGATAATCCGCAAGTATAGTTAATATCTTACAAAAGTAAATAAAATTTGATGAATATGCAATTCGTGAGCTCCTCTTTCGTTAATTCCCTGCGGCTGATTTTTGTCCGCTAAAGATGAAAGCGGTATCTTTGCCAAAAATATCAACACATGATAATTGTTAAACATCCGGCAGAATTGAACAGGCATCTGAGTGAACTCAAAAGCCTGCATGCAAACACTGGCTTTGTGCCTACCATGGGCGCTTTACATGCCGGACATGTTAGCCTGGTTAGACAGGCCAGAAATGATAATGGCATATGCGTGGTTTCTGTCTTTGTCAATCCAAGGCAGTTCAACGATCAATCTGATCTTGCCAAATATCCCCGTACCCCGGAAAAAGACCTGGAAATCCTGGAAGCTGAAGGAGTGGATATTGTTTTTATGCCGGATGCAGAGGATATCTATCCTGACAAATCCCGGAACAGTTTTGACCTTGCCGGACTGGATAGAATCATGGAAGGCTACTTTCGGCCCGGGCATTTCGATGGTGTGGCGGATGTTGTATATCGCTTGTTTAATATGGTCAAGCCTGACCGTGCTTATTTCGGGGAAAAGGATTTTCAGCAATTGTTGGTTATCAGACAAATGACCAAAAGTGAAAATCTGGATGTGGAGGTCATTGGAATTCCCATTGTCAGAGAGGCAGACGGACTGGCCATGAGCTCACGCAATCAAAGGCTTTCCGAAAAAGGACGCAGGCAGGCCCCTGCTATATATCGTGTGTTAAGACAGGCCTCTGAAACTTTTCCGGCATTAACACCCTCTGAATTAAAATCCGAAATTATCCGGCAAATCGATGATAATGAACTTTTGAGCTGCGAATATGTTGAAATAGTGGATGGAGATACTATGCATATCACCGATAACTGGCAAGGTGGAAATGCTTTCAGAATTTGCGTGGCAGTATGGTGTGAGGATGTCAGACTGATCGATAATATCGCATTGACCAAATAAAATTATTGTTACCTTTGTACCGACAAAAATACTGATTATGTTTATTGAAGTTGTCAAATCCAAAATACACAAAGTTACTGTCACAGAGGCAAATCTGCAGTACGTGGGAAGTATTACCATTGATGAAAACCTTATGGATGCATGTAATATCATTGAAAATGAAAAAGTGCAGGTGGTGAATATCAACAATGGTGAGCGACTTGAAACCTATGTTATCAAAGGCGAGCGCGGCTCCGGTATTATTGCCCTGAATGGCCCTGCAGCACGTAAGGCCACTGTTGGGGATGTGGTCATCATTATCTCCTATGCCAGCATGGATTTTGAAGAAGCAAAAAGCTTCAAACCGGAATTTATTTTCCCCGATCCCTCTGATAATTCAATTGAATAAGAATGCATCAGCAGGCTATTGAAAATAAAATCTTGACCCCGGGTATTTTTGATCAATGGCTGCATGAAGTTCGGCCGGGAATCAACAAACTCGTCTTTACTAATGGCTGTTTCGATATCATCCACCGTGGTCATGTCACTTATCTGGCCAAAGCCGCTGATATGGGATCTCATCTTATTGTGGCCATCAATTCAGATGCTTCCGTTAAGCGAATCAAAGGCAAAAACAGACCGCTTCAGGATGAAAAATCAAGAGCTTTGGTGATGGCCGCAATGGAATTCGTGGATTTTGTTGTGCTGTTCGGTGAGGATACACCTGCAGCCCTGATAGAAAAGCTTGTGCCTGATGTGCTGGTTAAAGGCGGGGATTATGATATAGAAAAAATCGTTGGCCATAATACAGTAATTAAGGCAGGTGGCGAAGTAAAAACCATCGATTTTCTTGAAGGCTACTCATCCTCAGGTATTATTGAAAACCTTTTATAAGTAATTTTTGTTATATTTGTCATTTACCAAAAATGTCAATTATGCTGAAACGATTAACTGTTCTGATCATGGTCATTGCCGGCATTTCTCTTTTGTTCGGGGGATGTGCCAAAAAGGTCGAAAACAACATCGAAGGTACATGGCTGCTGGAAACCATGATGGCTGAAGATACCTATGAAGAAATCTGGGACTTCCAGTCCGGCGGCACACTTGTAAAAATGTCAGAAGGCGGCACACGGGTGGATACCGCTTATTATGCCATAGATAATGAACTCACCTATGCTTACATCAAGATACAGGAATCAACAGGAAATGGTAAGATGATGGCCACCAATGGTTTTTTCCGTGTGGACAGAATTAATGATGATGTATTGGTACTTACCAGATACATGTTTCTTGATGAAGCTGTTGAGGGTTCTTACCTGCGACGCGAATTTACCAGTATGTAAATCATGGCAAAACCCCGCAAAGCCTTTGTATGTTCTGAATGTGGTTATGAGTCTGCCAAATGGATAGGACAGTGCCCTGCCTGCCAAAGCTGGAACAGTTTTAAAGAATTTACTGTACAAAAATCCGCTTCATCCCGTCATACCACGGATGATGAAAAGCATATCAGCAAAGTCCATAGCCTGCAGGATATCAATGTATCATCTGCAGAACGCATGCCTTTTGGCTTCAACGAATTTAATCGCGTGCTGGGAGGTGGTCTGGTACCGGGTACTGTGGCACTCATGGCCGGAGAGCCCGGTGTGGGGAAATCCACTTTGCTTTTACAGCTTTTGCTGGATATCAGGAATGAAAAAACATTGTATTGTGCAGGTGAAGAAAGCCTGCAACAGGTAAAATTGCGGGCAGAACGTACAGGTGATGCTCAATCTCATTGCTTGTTTACTGATGAAACAGATGTTGACAAGTACCTCAGCCATGTAAAAGAAACAGGTGCAAAACTGGTAATCGTCGATTCAATCCAGACAAGTTTTTGCGATGATGTAGACTCGGTTGCCGGCAGTATTTCTCAGATTCGGGAGTCTGCTGCAAGAATTATCCGCTTTGCCAAGAAACATCAGGTGTCCTTTATTCTGATCGGACATATTACAAAATCAGGAAATATTGCCGGCCCCATGGTGCTGGAACACATGGTTGATCTGGTAATGCAGTTCGAAGGAGATCAGAACAATTTTTACAGAATCCTTCGGGCAAGAAAAAACCGATTTGGCAGCACCCAGGAAATTGGCGTATTTGAAATGAAACGCAATGGATTGCAAGAGGTTTCAAATCCGTCAGAAATGTTTCTTACACATAAGGCAGATCAACTGAGTGGAGTTGCCTATGCAGCCACCATTGAAGGGATGCGGCCTATGCTGATTGAGCTGCAGGCACTGGTCAGCAGTGCTGTTTACGGAAATCCCCAACGTACCTCCACCGGATTTGATATCCGGAGATTAAATATGCTGCTCGCAGTGCTTGAAAAACGTGCCGGCTTCAGGCTCAACCAAAAAGATGTGTTTGTGAATATTGTGGGCGGCCTTCGTTTGATTGACCCGGGAATGGATTTGCCACTGATGGCAGCCATTTTGTCTTCTGATCAGGATATTCCCGTACCTGCAGGAACCGTTCTTTGCGGAGAAGTTGGACTCAGTGGCGAAGTGCGACCCACAAGCAGGGTTGCCCAGCGAATATCCGAAGCTGACAGACTTGGGTTTCAGCGCATCATTGTTCCTTCAGTATCTGATAGTGATCTGCCCCAAACAGGAAAAATACATATCATTCAGGTGAATTCTGTATCCCGTATGATGAAAGCATTGTTCAGAGATTAATGCCTGCAATGATCATTGCAGCAGGATTATAACTGCATGGAGCTGCTGTTTTCTTTCTTCCACTTCTCACAATCAATTTCCACGTTCAGGTGATCGGGTTCTTTAAACTCATCTTCCTGTGTGTATGGGAGATTTGGATTGGCATACACCTTTTCCATGTAGAGAGCCCAGATGGGAAGCGCCATGCTTGCTCCCTGTCCCAGCCGGATGCCACGGAAATGTATGCTGCGCTCCTCGCCGCCAACCCATGCACCGGATACAAGCCGGGGGGCGATACCCATAAACCAACCGTCTGAGTGATTGTTGGTTGTACCTGTTTTTCCTGCAAGCTCGGCTGTGAAATCATATTTATACCGCAGGCGAACACTCGTTCCTGAATCAACAACTCCCTTCATCAGATCTATCATCAGGTAAGCTGTTTCTTCATCCGTTGCTTCCTTTTGAATTGGTCTGAACTGTGCCAGTACATTGCCGTTTTTATCTTCAATACGTGTTACATAAACAGGCCGTGTATAAATACCCTCATTTGCCCATGCACCATAAGCGCCAACCATTTCCTTCAGGCTTACCTCCGCTGCTCCCACACAGATGGAAGGGTAGGGGTCTATATGGCTGGAAACACCCATGGACCGTGCCAGGTCAAGAACAGCTTCGGGAGAAAATTGCTTTAATACCCAGGCTGATATTTGATTCAGGGAATTGGCAAGACCGTATTTCAAACTAACCATTTCACCTTCTCGCTTTGAACTGGAGTATTTGGGGGTGTAAAATTCCGGTTCCTGGTCTTCCGGCATTTTAAAACTCACTTCGATATTGGGCACCTCATAACAAGGAGAATATCCGTTTTGCATCGCAAGTGTATAAATGAAAGGCTTAAATGTTGAACCCACTTGTCGTCTGGCCAGTGAAACCATGTCGTAGCGAAAATGGCTGTAACTGTTTCCTCCGACATAAGCCTTTACATAGCCTGTGTGCGGTTCCATGCTCATGAATCCTGCACGTAAATATTGCTTGTAATAGCGGATTGAATCCATCGGGGTCATCACGGTATCTATATCGCCATCCCAACTGAACACCTGCATGGGAACCTCTGTTTCAAAAGCCGCATCTATGCTGTCTTCGCTTATGTCCCGGGCTTTCATTTCCCTGTAGCGTTCTGAACGCCTTTTGGAGTTGTGCATGATTTTTCCAATTTCGCTGTTCGTCATCTGATAAGAAAACGGGGCCTTACTGCGACCCTCTTGCTCCTTGTCGAAAGCCGGCTGCAGAAATCCGCCCATGTGCTCCCGGACAGCTTCTTCAGCATATCTCTGCATACGGGAATCAAGGGTGGTATAAATTCTCAGGCCGTCACTGTAGATGTCATAATTACTACCATCAGCTTTTGTATTTTTCTTACACCAGCCATAACTCGGATCATTTTCCCAGCTGATACTGTCTTCTATGAAATGCCGCTTGTCAATGTATTGTTCCGGTGCAGGCTTATTCGCTGTCAGCCACTGTCGAAGAAACTCTCTGAAATAGGTTGCCTTGCCTGTGTTGTGATCAACTCTGTTAAAATTGATGCCCAGAGGCAATTGTTTGACAGAATCACAAACTGACTCCTCAATAAAGTCATACTTTTCCATCTGGTTGAGGACGGTATTTCTGCGTGTTTTGGTTTTTTCCGGATAACGAAGCGGATTATATTTTGAAGGATTCTGCAGCATACCCACAAGCATGGCTGATTCCTGAAGGTTCAGTGAATCGGGCGTAGTGCTGAAATAAACACGGGAAGCAGATTCTATACCAACGGCAAGATTCAAATAATCAAACTGCGTGAGGTACATGGCAATAATTTCTTCCTTGGTGTAAGATTTTTCGAGTTTAACTGCTATTACCCACTCTCTGAGTTTTCTGTTTATCAGCTTTAGGTTGTTGTCAAGATCTTCTCTCGGAAAAATCAATTTGGATAACTGTTGTGAGATTGTACTTCCGCCGCCTTTGAGATTGCCACTAATTACACCTGAGGCAACCCTGCCCAAAGCCCTTATATCAATGCCTGAGTGTTGCCTGAAACGAATGTCCTCTGTGGCTAACAGAGCGTCGACAATGTGCGGTGATAAACTGTCATACTCGGTATTGGTTCGGTTTTCCCTGAAATAACTACCCAGGAGCTCCTGATCGGCTGAAATTATTTGAGTTGCCAGATCAGTTTTGGGATTCTCCAGTTGTTCGAAACTTGGCATATGTCCCATTTTGCCATTGGCGATCATGATAAAATAAAAAATTAAGCCCAAAATCAGCAGGCTGATTATCGACCAAAATATTAGCAGAAACCGCTTCCTGAAACGTTTTGAATATGTTTTGTTTTTCTCCATTATGCTAGCTAAATCTTAAATGACTAAATTAGTTAAAATGTTTTTAATTTGAACATAGCAAACTAATTTCTTTTCTTTGTAAAAAAATTAGGGAAATTGGGAACACTATGGAAGAAAATTTAGTAATTGTTGAGTCCCCCGCAAAAGCCCAGACAATCAAGCGGTTTCTGGGAAAAGACTTTTTGGTTAAATCCAGTCTCGGCCACATTAGAGATCTTGCTAAAAAGGATTTTGGAATAGATATTGAAAATGATTATCAGCCTCAGTATGAGATAGCACCGGACAAGAAGAAAATTGTTGCTGAATTGAAAAAGCTGACAAAGGGCGCCAAAAAGGTATGGCTCGCTTCTGATGAAGACCGTGAAGGAGAGGCCATTGCATGGCATCTGGCCGAAGTTTTGAAGCTGCCGGATACAAAAACCCACCGTATTGTATTTCACGAGATAACGAAATCAGCCATTCAAAATGCCATCAAAAACCCCCGGGATATTGATGTGAATCTGGTTAATGCACAACAGGCCAGACGCGTGCTTGACAGACTTGTGGGCTTTAATCTGTCTCCGCTACTGTGGAAAAAAATCAAACCCAATTTATCTGCCGGCCGTGTGCAATCTGTTGCTGTGAGGCTCGTTGTTGAGCGGGAGAGAGAAATTGCAAAATTCAAACCTGAATCTGCTTTTAGAATTCAGGCGGATTTTTTGAATAAAGCTGAAAAGCTGGTGAAGGCAGAATATTCTGTAAAGCCGGTAAAACTCAGTGAAACGAAAAAAATCCTCACTGATCTTGATAAATCAGAATTTGAAGTGGCTGATGTACAGGTGAAACCGGGAAAAAAATCGCCCGCACCACCCTTTACTACATCCACCCTGCAGCAGGAAGCCAGCAGAAAACTGGGATTTTCTGTGTCGCGCACCATGCAGGTAGCACAAAAACTTTATGAGTCAGGACACATTACCTATATGCGTACCGATTCAGTTAATCTCTCAAAGCTTGCGATGAATACTGCCAAAAATGTGATCGAGGCAGACTTTGGCAAAGAATTTTCAAAAACCCGCCAGTATAAAGGGAAAACCAAAGGAGCGCAGGAAGCACACGAGGCCATTCGCCCTACTTATATTGATAAACGTGTTGCGGGGGGATCGGCCCAGGAAAAGAGACTGTATGAGCTGATCTGGAAACGTACTGTAGCTTCTCAGATGGCAAATGCAAGTATCGAAAAAACCCAGGTCAAAATCAACTGCAGCCAGACAAAAGATCATTTTATGGCTCAGGGTGAGGTGATTAAATTTCCCGGTTTCCTGAAGTTGTATATCGAGTCAACTGATGAAGGCAGCAAAGAGGGGCCCCGCGGCATTTTACCACCAATGGAAGTAGGAGAGAAACTGACCTACCAGAAAATAGAAGCAACAGAACGCTTCACAAATCAGCCGGCAAGATATTCTGAGGCCAGCCTGGTCAGGAAAATGGAAGAGCTTGGTATCGGAAGGCCGTCAACCTATGCCCCCACAATTTCAACCATACAGCAACGCGGTTATGCCGAAAAGGGAAGTGGTGAAGGCAATACACGGCAGGTGCAAATGGTGCTCCTGCAGAATGGCAAGCTCAGTGAAACAAAGCAAAAAGAAAATTATGGGAGTGATAAAGGAAGACTGAAACCTTCATCCCTGGGTATGGTTGTCAATGATTTCCTGATGGAAAATTTTAAGGAAATTATGGATTACAGCTTTACCGCCAAAGTTGAAAAGCAATTTGATGAAATTGCCACCGGCGATATCGAATGGACAAAGATGATTGATGAATTCTATCATCCTTTTATCAAAAACTTAAAAGAAACAGAAGAGAAAAAAAGCAAACGCTGGGAACGTGATCTTGGAAAAGACCCCAAAACCGGCAAACCTGTTAAGGCAAAAATCGGGCGCTATGGCCCCTATGTACAGATCGGCACACCCGAAGATGAGGAAAAACCGGCCTTTGCCAGTCTGAGAAAAGGCCAGAATGTTGAAAGCATAAATCTGGAAGAAGCCCTTGAGCTGTTTAAATTGCCACGTAACCTCGGAGAATTTCAGGGAAATGATATTGTTATTGGCGTGGGAAGGTATGGACCCTATGTAAGATATGACAAAAAATTCTTCAGCCTGACAGCGCAGGATGATCCGTATACCATTAAAAAGGACAGGGCCATTGAAATTATCAAAGAAGGACAGGAAAAAAACAGAAAAAAAGAAATCAAATCATTTGATGATGATCCTGAAATGAAAATTCTCAATGGTCGTTACGGACCATATATATCGTATAAGAAGAAGAATTACCGGATTCCAAAAGCAAAAAAACCGGAGGATTTAACCCATAAAGAATGTCTGGAAATCATTAATAAAAAGCAAACTAAGAAAAAAAAGTAGTCCGGACAGATGGTTTGTTTTGCGCACTTTAATAATAATGGTTACCTTGTCGGCGTTAATTTATGTGGAATGAAGCGTGATTTTTTTTTCATCAGATGTGCTATTTTTTTTCATAGATTTTGTTTAAAGTAAAAAAATGTTGTATTTTTCGCTGATGTTTAAAAAATGGTTCGGAATGAGAAGTGAGTTTATTAACAATTTTTAACTTATTAACCGAAAATTGTTAATAAAGTTTGAAATTGTGTGATTTTTTTACTTATTTTACCATTTCGAGCCTGAATAAAAGAGCTATTGAATAATATATTAGATATGAGGCGTATAATTTTAGCGGTTTTATTAGTGGGAGCTACAGCAGGTATTGGACTTGCTCAGAGCGATTCGCACTTTAGTTTATTTAACTTTAATACCCTGAGTTATAATCCTGCCTATGCCGGAAGCAACGAAGCAATCTGTATTACTTCAGTGCACCGCCAGCAATGGACCGGATTTGGGGATGGCAGACCACAAACAACAGTCTTTAGTGCTGACATGCCCTTGCCTGCGATCAGCAGTGGTGTGGGCCTGAATGTAATGCAGGAAAGCATAGGGTTCGAAAAAAATCTTAACCTGTATGCCAACTATGCTTACAGGTTGCCTCTGACTACAGGAACCCTGAGCCTGGGGCTGAGTCTTGGGCTTGTTAATAAATCCCTCGACGGAGACTGGGTTTCCCCCGGTTCCCTTGGTGGTGATCCTGTATATATAGACCCCGCTATCCCTCATATGGACAGCAAAATGGCTTTTGATGCAGGATTTGGTGCATACTACAGGTACGATAATTTTTATGCCGGAGTATCTGCATTGCACCTGCTGGAACCAAAATTCAAGTTCAATGCAAATGATGATCACCAACCAAAACTGGCAAGACACTATTATATTGTCAGTGGATATATTTATCAGTTGCCCGATCCGAGTTTTGAAGTTAAACCATCAATTGTCGTTCAAACCGATATGTCTGCTTTGCAGTTTAGCGTGAACGGACAGTTCATTTATAATAAAAAGTTCTGGGGAGGCGTTACATACAGGTACAGTGATGCTGTGGTGCCAATGGTTGGTATCCACCTCATGAACGGAATAAGTGTAGGTTATAGTTATGACGTTATTTTAAGTGATATAGCATCTTTCACCAGTGGTTCACACGAGCTTGTGCTTCGTTATTGTTTCAATGCAGACTTTAGCAGCACACCAGGTCGTTATCGCAGTGTAAGAAGATTGTAATTTAATTTGTAGAAGCTTACTAATACCATATATTATGAAGAAATTGTTGTTCATAAGCCTGATTCTAACCATTATCCTCACCAGCTGCGGCTATTATGGAAGTGGTGATCTTGTAGGCGTAGACCGTAAATCGTGGTACACACCAGATCCTTATGGTATGTTGTTTGTCCCTCCCGGATCATACAACATGGGACCAAGTGACGAGGATGTACCGAATTCAATGACCGCAACCTCCAAAACCGTTACCATGCAAGGATTTTGGATGGACGAAACCGAAATCACCAACAGTGAGTACCGGCAGTTTGTCTATTGGGTCAGGGATTCAATGGCGATGACAGTGCTTGCTGAAAACCCTCCGGAAAACTACGACTCGGAAGGTAGAGATTTTTTCAAAGCTGTAGATGAGAGCGATCCCAATGCTCTGGTGTTAGAAGCAATCGGATATGATTCTTACAACTTCGATGGTTACCGTTTGCTGGACTGGCAGTCCAGAGTCGATTACGGAGACCCAACAATCAAGGCTGCACTGCTTGAAAACAGTGAAATTTATCTCAAGCCACCACCAGAGGTCTATCACTTCATGAGACGAATCGATCTCAATACAAACAATTTGTACTATGAATATTTTTGGGTGGACCTGAAACAGGCCGCCAAAAAGCATAATTACAGGGAAGATGGAAGACAGGTCGAGCAGGGAGTTGACCGCTCTTTTGATCGTGAAGAAGATGCAGGACTGCGGGTTGGCAGACACTGGAACCCCGAAACCGAAGAGTACGAAGGTACAATCAAAGACAGAGAAGAACTGAAAAACAGACGGGAATGGGAAGACTTTGAAGACAGAGAAGTCACCAGCCAGTTTGATTTTATCATGCATGAGCGTACACCGGTTTACCCGGATACTTTATGCTGGATGAGTGACTATACTTACTCCTATAACGAGCCGATGACAGAAATGTATTTCTGGCATCCCGCTTATGACTATTATCCCGTGGTAGGTGTAAGCTGGAAACAAGCCGTGGCTTTCTCCAAATGGAGATCAATGCTGAAAAACGGATATCAAAAAGATACCAGAGATTATTATGTGAACCAGTACAGACTTCCCACAGAATCCGAATGGGAATATGCTGCCCGCGGTGGACTTGATCTGTCAATGTACCCATGGGGAGGTCCTTATACAAGAAATTACAGCGGCTGTTTTATTGCCAACTTTAAACCCATGCGCGGAAACTATTATGATGATGGTGGTGTTCAGTCACTCATGGTGGCAACTTATGACCCCAATGAATACGGACTGTATGACATGGCCGGTAATGTCGCTGAATGGACAAGAAATGCTTATGATGAATCAGCATACAGATTTACACATGATCTGAATCCTGATTACCAATATTATGCACATCCCGATGATCCGCCAAACATGAAAAGAAAAGTTGTCCGGGGCGGAAGCTGGAAAGATGTGGCTTATTATATGCAAAACGGTACAAGAACGTATGAATATCAGGATTCCGCAAAATCATATATCGGATTCCGTAATGTTCGTACTTATCTGGGACGACACCGTGATGACGGAGGATCTTATTCACAGGTTTATTAATAAATAGAGGATTAACAAAAAAAACATCGCAACTATGAATTTTTCCGAATTAGTTAGAAGTAAAAAGTACCAGAAAGTAATGGGCTTTATTTACGGGTGGGGTGCAGCCATCGTATTACTGGGTGCATTGTTCAAAATTGAGCACTATCCAGGAGCCAGTGTAATGCTTATTATTGGTTTGACAACTGAGGCTTTGATTTTCTTCCTCTCGGCTTTCGAACCACCACATGAAGAGTATGACTGGAGTATTGTCTATCCGGAACTTGCCGGTATTGATGAAGCCATTGATGCAGATGATAAAAAATCAGCGGTACAATCCAAGAAAACTGCTCTTGAACGCTTTGATGCGATGATTGAAAGTGCAGAAATCTCACCTGAACTCTTTGAGAAACTGGGAGACGGATTGCACAAAATGAGCTCAACAGCTGAAAAGCTTCAGGATGTTTCAGATGCTACCGCCGCAACAAATAACTATGTTGCCAACTTTGAAAAAGCTTCTGAAAAAGTAAACGAATTTGCTGATAACTATGGCTCATCAGCACAAAAACTCAACCAATCTGCAGAAAAATTGTCATCAACTTACAATGAATCTGCTGATATGGTAGGCGAAAGTGGCAAAGATCTTGCCGAATCTTACCGTAATCTCACGGAGTCAATGAATGAAGAATTCAAGAAAACAACCGGCTCTACTAACAGTTATGGTGAGCAACTTGAAAATATGACCAAAAATTTGACTGCCTTGAATGCTGCTTATGAATTACAGCTTAAAGGTACAAATGAACAACTTGAAAAATCTAAAGAACTTTACGGCGGACTGAATGAGGTTATGGAAAACCTTGAAAACACCGTGGATGACACAAAACGTTTCCGCGATGAAGTCTCCCGGCTTGGTTCAAATCTGTCAGCATTGAATACAGTGTATGGTAACATGCTCTCAGCCATGACAGTGAAGAAAGACTAATTTTTTAAGTTGTAATTTGAAAATATGTAATTATGGGAACCGCAAATTGTCCAGAAACCCCGAGACAAAAGATGATTGGTATGATGTACCTCTTCTATACCGCATTGCTCGCACTCAATGTGTCAGGAGAGATTGTCAATGCTTTTGTACTCGTTAATGATAGCCTTGCGCAGACTACAGAAAACTTTCATGATAAAACCACCACGCTCTACGGAAAGCTGGAAGGACTCAAGGAAGTTCAGCCCGAAAAATATCAGGGTGTGTATAACAAGGCTATGGAAATTAGAGAAAATAGCAATGAATTGGTTAAAAATATTGAAAGACTGAAAAGAGAACTCATCATTAAATCTGATGGTGAATATAAGTCTGTTGAACATATTAAAAAGAAAGATGATGTGAATGCTGCACCGGAAATCATGCTCAGTGATGGCGGGCCTCAGAAGGGGGACAGCCTGAAAATGTGGGTGAACCAGTACAGAGAACTGCTCCTGACTCATGTCGAGGACACCTCTTCTTCCTTGTATAGCAGCATTACTTCCAGTTTGTCAACAGAAGATGATTTTTCCAATCCTGAGGAAAAAAGAACATGGGAACAGAAATTGTTCCTTGCGATGCCTCTGGTCGGATCAGTCGCTATGATGACAAAACTCCAGTCTGATGTGCGTAATACCGAAGCCGATATGGTTGAACGACTCATCGTCGGTGTGGATGAACTTGATATTACCATAAATGATGTTGACGCAATTGTAAATGCGAAAAGCTCATACGTGGTCAAAGGCGGTGATTATCATGCCGAAGTTTTTATTGCTGCCAGAGATACCAGTATGAAACCAACTGTTTATTATAGCACAAGTTATCCGTATTTTGATACAGTTGACGCTGAAAACAATGAATACGAGATGCGCGGACAGATGGGTGTGGATTATGACACCATGCCTATTGAAGAAGGAAAAGGTATATACACCCTGGAAAATATCCAGAATGTTGGTGCCAAATCTTTTGGTGGATTTATTGAGTGGAACTCAAAAACCGGCGTGATCAAATTGCCTTTCGAGTCCGAATATCTGGTTGGTGAAACCGGTTTTGCCATTTCACCCTCAGGCCTGAATGTGTTTTACAGAGGTATTGATAATCCCGTGGAAGTATCCGTGGCAGGTTATCCAAAAGAAAAAGTTTCGGCTTTTATGTCCGGTGGTGGAAGACTTGTCCCCAGAGGAGATGCTTACGTAGCTCGCATTACCAGTCCTACAGCAAGAGAAGTCAGCATTTCAGTTTCAGTTGAAACAGATGACGGTGGCAAACAAAACCTCGGAACCAAAAAGTTCAGGGTGTTGAATGTACCTACACCGCTTGCCAAGCTTAACGGAACACAAAACGAAGGTCCCGTTTACAAAGATGACCTGATGGATGGTATACTGATGGCTGACCTGGGTTCACAATTTTTCCCCTTCAAAGTTCGTTTTGATGTTGTTAGCTTTAGCTTTGCATACAAAGTACGCGGTCAGAAAGCCAGAATTCAGGTAAACGGAAACCGCCTGAATGCAGAAGCCAAACAAGCACTGCAGGCCCTGGGTCGTGGTACCCAGATTAACTTTGAATCAATAAAAGTGAAAGGACCATCAGGCGTACGCCAAACAGCTCCGATAACTTTAGAACTCAAATAATATGAAACGACAAAGCATTTTTCTCCTTATCGCATTACTCTTAGCATCCGGCCTCGGCCTGAATGTTAATGCACAGGAAACTGATATACTCGATGGAGCTTTCGTCAGAGAACATGTTCCCAAGCGTGAACCTGTCCCTTATCAGCATGTCCGGGAAGCAGATGCGATGTATTCAAAAAAGATTCTGCGCAAAATTGATCTGGATGAAAAAATCAATCATGTCCTGTATTTTCCCTTGCAGCCTATGGATTACCCTGCAGGCAAACAACCTGACAGACAACGCGTGAATCTTACTTATTTGATGTATGATATTGGTGCACTGAGCCCTTCTGAAAATCAGAGAAAACCAATATTTACCTTTGATCCCAATGATTTTACGAATTGGTACAAAAAACCAATTCCCCTGGATGATACTACTGCTAGGAAAGAAGTGCTTACCTATTCTGAAGAGGCGCAAATAAGGGATACCATTACAGGTGAATTGGTCAATGTCACAAGACAGAGAACAATCAATAAAAGGGATGTTAAATCTGTGATACTGTGGGAAGAATGGTTCTTTGACAAACAACGTTCAGTTATGGACGTGAGAATTATTGCCATGGCTCCGGTAGCTACGTATACCAACCTCCGTGGTGAAAATTTTACAAGGAGATTGTTCTGGATTTATTTCCCGCATTACAGAGACCTCTTTGCCAAATATGAAGTGTTTAATACCCTCAACGATTCAGAACGCAGAACTTTTGATGATATCTTCTTTAAAAGAAGATTTGAATCATATGTCATTCTGGAAAGCAACGTTTATGACAACAGATTTATCCGGGACTACCTCCTGGGTATTGATGCAATGCATGAAGGAAAACGTATTGAAGAAGAGCTCTTCAGGTACGAACACGATTTGTGGGAATATTAATGTTTTGTCGCATATGAAATAAAAAAAACCGTACATGTGAATGTGCGGTTTTTTTTTGTGATGAGAAATCAGAATATTCAGGCTTTATCCTCACCATAACGCCGTTTTATCTCAGTAACAATTTCCTTAATTTCCTGCTCGTCTTCAAAGCGGTTAATCAGGAGGGCATCGCCTGAGTCAACAATGATATAATTCTCCATATTGTTGATCACGGCCAGCTTGTCTGCCCTGGTATGAATCAGGCAACCGTGGGTGTTGTTGGTAATGACATGCTTGCTGCCTGTGATGACATTATGTGTTTCATCTTTGTTGCTGTTCTCGTACAGGCTCTTCCATGTTCCAAGGTCGGACCAGCCGAAATCGGCACAGAGAGTATACACATTTTTGGCCTTTTCCATGACACCATAGTCAATCGATATGTTTTTGCACTCCGTGTAAACCTCATTGATAAAATCAGATTCATCTTCTGTCCCAAAAATATCTTTCCCTTCGGTAAAAAGATTGTGTATCTCCGGAAGATGCTCATTCATTGCCTTATTGATGCTGGACAATGACCAGATAAATATACCGGCATTCCAGAGAAACTCTCCACTCTCCACAAAAAATTCCGCAAGTTCCTGATTTGGTTTCTCTGTAAACGTTTTGACAATATTAAAACGCTCATCAAATGTAGATTTTTTATGTAGCTGAATGTAGCCGTATCCTGTATCCGGACGGGTGGGTTTTATGCCTATGGTAAGCAGCACATTTCTGTTATTGACAAAATCCAGACCCTCGCTGATGTTTTTTGTGAAAGCTCTTTCATCTATAATTAAATGGTCTGCAGGGGTAACCACAACATTGGCCCGGGGTGTACGGGATTGGATGACATGATTGGCATAACTGATACATGGTGCTGTGTTTCTGCGCATTGGCTCTGTCAGGATGTTTTCTTCCGGCAGACCAGGAAGTTGCTTTATGACAAGGTCTTTGTATTGCTGGCTGGTCACAATAATTATGTTCTCCTGTGGTATCAGATCTCTGAATCTGTCAAAGGTTAGCTGTAGTAAACTTTTGCCAACACCCAGGATGTCAATGAACTGTTTGGGAACTTTACTTGTGCTCACGGGCCAGAAACGGCTCCCGATGCCTCCGGCCATTATTACACAATAATTCATGTTTTTCATATACAGTAGAATTAGAACCTTAAAATAATAAAAAATATTCCAGCTCGTGAAACCTGAAGCGTACAATATGCCTGAATCATAAAAAATGTGATGTATAACATATGCCGGTGCCTGTGTGGACCACTTGATTGCTTTTATGTTTCAATTTTCTTACTGATAAGAAAACAAATATTATTTATTTCCAGCTTTTGTTAACTTTGTACGTATGAAGCTGTTTTATCATTTCGGACGCTATATGGCTTTGATGCGGAAGGTGTTCGCCCGGCCGGAAAAAGCCTCTATGTACAGACGTCAGAGCTTCAGGGAATTGCTGTATATTGGCCTTGACTCCCTGGGAATTGTTGCCATCGTATCTGTTTTTATGGGTGCGGTGCTTACACTGCAGGTGGGAATTAATTTTGTACACCCGCTAATTCCCAATTATCTTGTCGGCCTTACTGTACGGGATACCATGATCCTGGAGTTTTCTTCCACAATCATTTGTTTGATTCTTGCCGGAAAAGTGGGTTCGAATATTGCATCTGAAATTGGTACAATGCAGATTACAGAACAGGTGGATGCGCTGGAAATTATGGGTGTGAATTCAGCCTCCTATCTTATCTTGCCCAAACTCATTGGTGCACTCTTGTTTTTTCCTCTGCTTACCATGGTTTCAAATATCCTTGGTATTGCCGGTGGACTGGGTGTGGCTCTATTGACCGGTGTAGTTTCCCTGCATGATTATATTGATGGCTTGCATTTATTCTTTAAACCCTATTATATTCTCTATTCTCTTGTGAAGATGATATTCTATGCTTTTATCATCACCACCGTTTCGGCATATTACGGTTTTTTTACTTCCGGGGGAGCACTTGAAGTAGGGAAAAGCAGTACCAGAGCAGTTGTGGCAAGCATCGTGCTTGTATTGATATTTAACCTGATTATAACCCAACTGATGCTCATATGATAAAGGCTGAAAACGTACATAAAGAGTTTCCCGGTAATCGGGTTCTAAAAGGTGTCTCCGGAGAATTTCATGCTGGAAAAACAAACCTTATCATTGGGCAGAGTGGCTCCGGTAAAACTGTATTGCTGAAATCCATTGTCGGCTTAATTGAAGTAGACAAAGGCAGTATTTATTATGACGACGTGGATATTGTTGCTGCTGGTTCCAGGCTGAGACAAAAAATCAGACGAAATATCGGAATGGTATTCCAGGGTGGTGCATTGTTTACTTCAGAGTCCATAGAGGATAATGTCCGGTTCCCGCTTGATATGCTGACTAAGCAAAGCAAAAAAGAAAAAATTAAGCGTGTGGATGAGTGCCTCGATAGGGTAGGAGTCGCTGGTGCCCATGAAGCATTTCCTTCAGAAATTTCCGGCGGAATGCAGAAACGTGTCGCCATAGCAAGAGCAATCGTGACCAATCCAAAATACCTGCTCTGTGATGAACCCAACTCCGGATTGGATCCACGTACGGCCATCAGAATCGATGAACTGATTGCTGAAATCACTAAGGAATACCAGATGACAACCATCATCAATACACACGATATGAATTCGGTGATGCAAATCGGTGAAAATATTATCTTTTTGTATGAAGGAGAAAAATGGTGGGAAGGAAACAAACATGAAATATTCGATTCCCGCAATAAGGAATTCAATGATTTCGTTTTTGCATCTGAAATGACAAAAAAACTTATCAATCAATGAATAAATACCTGCCAATTATTTTAATATTTACCATCTTCCTGATGTCAATGCTTTCCTGTCACAATAATAAAGAAATGATTGACAAACCGGATGACCTGATCCATCAGGATACCCTGGTGAAAATCCTTGTTGATGTTCACAAAGTTGATGCTGCCGTAATCAGCAGTGTGATTGACAAGGACCTGGCAAAAGAAGAATTGTATTATTCTGTCTTTCAAAAATACGATGTTGATGAAGATCAGTTCAACAGAACAATCAGATATTATACGGTCAACGATATTGATGAATTACAGAAATTATATGATGAGGTTTTGGCCGATCTTGGCGAAGAAAAAGCAGCGTTAACACAAAAACTACAGGAATAAGTGGCATTTCCCCTTGATTATAAAACCAGCTTTACATCCTTTGAGTACCCGGATTTCCGTTTTTCTCAATCAGATTTCATCCGTTTGAAACGGCAGATCGGTAGAAAATATGCATTATCCGGAGATCAAAGAACAAGTTTCAGCTTTAGCTTTGAACGGGTTTTTGGATTTCTGAGTTTTGGAGTTACTATTTCCTTTGAAAAGAAAAAACTATTTTACCGCATTGACATGGTTCCTGCGCTTATCCTTGTTTTGGGAATTGTCTTTATCTCCATGTTTATCACCAACAGTACCATTATTAACAGCCTGATCATCGGAGCTGTGGCTCTTATTGTGGTTTATACTTTTAATCTACTGATTGTCAATGGCATGGTCAGGCGCCTGATCGAATCATATGTAAAAAAAGAAGTTGAGAGACTGGAACAGGAAGCCCGGAATCCTGTATGTATCAATTGTGGTGCTGAAATGAAACCTGGAGAGAAAGTCTGTTCTCGTTGTGGATATCCGGATAACAGGGAAAAATCTCAGGACAGGGATTCAGGTCTGAATATTACCTACTCCTACAAAGAAAAGGATAAACAATGAGGAAGATTGCAGCAAGTCTGGCTTTTGACGGATATCAATGGATTGAAAATCCGGTTTATACCCTGGACGAAACAGGGAAAATTCTGGATCAGTCTCTTTTTAGACCACAGAAAGCTGAACCCGCAGGTACAGAATATTATAACGGTATTTTAACTCCGGGCTTTATCAATGCACATACCCACCTTTTACTCTCCTTTTCAGGGCAAACATACAACAGTCAAAAAGGAATGGCTGATTTTATCAGGAATGTCAGGACCATAAGACGAAAATCTGACACACCGGAGGATTGGCAAATTCAAATGCAAATCCGAAAGGCTGTGCAAAAAGGAACCCGGGCTTTTGTGGATACCACCAACACGGATTCTCCCTTCTTGCACCCTGAAAACCGGCACATCAGATCGCTGGTGTTTTTTGAGTTTATGATGCTGAGCGAAGAAAAAATTGCAGATCAGGAAAGCCTGTACGCAAAAATAAAAGCCATTGATAAAGAACACAGGGTTTTGCCGGCTCTGCATTCACCATATGCAATAAGCATTGACAATATTGAAAAACTACAATCAATTTTCGCCAGGCCTCAGTCTTTGAGCAGTGTTCATTTTAAAGAAAGTGTTGAAGAAACGGAACTATATCAGGGATCCGGAGATTTGCTGGCATTGTACCGCACAATTGATAATGCCTATCATCCAAAAGCCGGTATCAGCCAAGTTTCCGGCACATTGTTCAATCTGATGTCTGAGATGAAAACATTGCTTCTGGTTCACAATACTTTGCTTGAAACTTCGGATCTAAAAGATATCAGGGCATGGGCTGAACAAAATCAGCAAAACCCGGCCTTTGTTTTGTGTCCCCGCTCCAATGACAACATTTCGGGATTGCAGCCACCGTGGGAATTACTTAGAAATTCAGGATTTCCACTCATGCTCGGTACCGATAGTTTGCTCTCCGCCTCATCATTGTCTATCTTTGACGAACTCTTGTTTGTGCACCGGCTTCAGCCGGATATTCCATTGAGCGAGCTGTTGCAATGGATCAGCAGCGTGCCTGCAAAAACGCTTGGCTGGAATGATCTTGGCAGTCTGAAGCCCGGAAAAACACCGGGAATTAATCTGATCGAGGGCGGAAATAAAAATTATTTTCCACCTGAAACGAAAATTAAAGCATTGATCTGATGGCAACATTTTTATTTGATAATATTGTTTTTGGTCCGGTAAAATCACGCCGGCTTGGAAATTCACTCGGGATAAATCTCCTGCCACTGAATAAAAAAGTTTGCAATTTTAATTGTGTGTATTGTGAGTGCGGATGGACATTTTCCGGTACGGAAAAACTGCCCGGTGCAGAATATATCATCCAGAGTATGGAAAATAAATTCCGGGAATTGTCAGTTGAACAGGTACCTGTTGATGTCATTACTTTTGCCGGCAATGGTGAGCCCACAATGCATCCACAATTCAGCCGTATCATCAGTGAGGTTCTGAAACTCCGGGAAACATATTTTCCCGGTGCAAAGATTGCTGTCCTTACCAATGCTACCCTCTTGCACAAGGACAGTGTGAGGATGGCCCTGCAGAAAATTGATATGGCTCTGTTAAAACTTGACTCCGCATTTGAAAAATCTGTTCGTACCATAAATCAACCACAGGGACATTTCGACTTCCCGACCTATCTGGAGAATATCCGGAATTTTCCTGGCAAAAAAATTATTCAGACCATGTTTATTCGTTATGAAAAGGATGGGAAGGTAGTTGACAATACCAGTGAGATTGAAATTGCTGCCTGGCTTGATGAACTTGATAAAATCCGGCCGGATTTGGTGATGATTTATTCCATTGCGAGGGATACACCTGATAAATCTGTGAGTCAGATTGGGACAGAGAAACTTAAAGCCATTGCCAGACAGGTGGAAGCCCGTGGCTACAAAACCGAAGTATCCTGATGCCCCGGAAACAGAAAACTGCACTCGTAGCACCACTGAACTGGGGTCTGGGACACGCCAGCCGCCTTTTGCCCCTGATCCGCACACTCGGAGAGATGAATTATGAAGTGCATATCGCAGGTAGCTCCCCGGCTAATGATGTCATCAGTCAGGAATTTCCTGGTATACGGATTCTGCCTTTGAAGTCTGCCACCATAAAGTATTCACGGAACCGCTTGTTGATGATTAAGCTTTTTTTTCAGGCTCCGTTTTTGCTCAGGGATTTATTGTATGAACGCCGGTGGATCAGAAAATATGTCAAACAAGAAAAGCCGGATCTCATTATTTCTGACAATCGCTTTGGCCTTTCTCATCCCAAAGTGATGTCCTGCTACATTACTCATCAGGTGAATGTCATTATGCCGGAATACCTGAAAATATTTCAAGCACTGGCACGCGTTATTCACAGATCGATAATAAAAAAGTATGACATCTGTATGATACCGGATTTCTCACAAAACCCGCTTAGTGGAAAACTGGCACACAATGTTGATGGCTTTGATTTCCGGCATATTTATCTGGGCATCCTTTCCGGATTTTTTAATACCCAACCCGTTGTTACAGACAATGTCCCGGATGTACTCGCTATTGTATCAGGACAGGAACCACAGAGGTCTATGCTTGTTGAGCAGCTGATGAAACTCTTTGCTGGGGATAAGCGAAACCTCTGGATAATTGCAGGACAACCGGAAGCCAGATATGATTTTGCTGATGGGAATGTTCGGGTGATTAACCATCTGCGCCGCGCTGAATTGAAATACCTCATGCAGCATACTCCGGTTTTGATCACAAGATCTGGATACACAACACTGATGGATTTGCATGTCCTTCAGCGTAAGGCCATACTTATTCCCACACCGGGGCAGACAGAACAGGAATACCTGGCAGAATATTTTAGTGATACATATGATTTTCAGACAATACAGCAAAAAGACCTGGCGGATGTTGATTATTTTCAGCCGGAGTTTTGCGGAGACTGGCTGCATACTGAAAGACAAAACGCTTCATCACTACATGAAAAGCTGTCAGCAACCATCAGAAATGCAATGAAATAAGTTTCCCATAAGTTATATTACTTCTTTTTTTGTAAAAAAATCCACCTGCGTTATGGCATAACTATCCTCATCCTTGTTTCTCCTGTACAGGCAAATAAAAAAGCCGGTTCATGGTGAACCGGCTTCAATTTATTTTGTGTTGCAAAATATTTCTATTCGTCAGGAGCTGCATCGGCATCATTGCCGGTTCTGATCAGGCCCTGTTGCTGGTAACCAACTTCGGTGTATGTAAATGTGCCATTTTCAGGAGATGTGCCTGTTTCAACATTAACACTGTTGATATCCTGATAAAGATCAATTTCTTTGTACTTGAGCATGTTGATCTCCCAGATTGTACTCATCTCACCGTTGGCATAGCGGCTTACTGTTACTTCACGGTCGGTGGACTCTTCCGGCTCTTCCTCTTCGTCATCACTTGTTACCTGTGTAACTGTAATGTGGGTGTTTGTTTCATTCAGGATGACCAGAGATAGCCTTTCCTTGTTGGAATAATCATCGATTCTTCCCAGGAAATTCCATGTGCCGCTCATTTCATCTTTGATTGTTTCAGTGATGCTGGTTGTTTCAAAGGTTTCCTCATCCACAATATCAACCCTTATCTCATATTCAAAGATATAATCAAAATAACCGTTTTTGTCAAAGGTTATGGCGTAGTTAAGTACTTCAGCCTCAATGACTGTGTCCCTTTCCGTGCCCAACCAGGTTTTCACCATCTCATAATCTTCACCTTCGACAGTTGTCACCACTTTAATTCGTTCTATGTCATCAACATTTTGGATAACATCTTTTTTATACGTGTCAATGTCCCATTCGCCAACCATTCTGGCCTTTCTGGTTCGTAGTGAAATAAACGGGTCATCTTCTCCCACACCAAAACATCCTGTTAGTAATGGGAATACAATAAGGCTTGTAAGCAGCAGCAGGATTGTAGATCTTTTTTTGTTCATCTGATATCGGGTTTAATCTCAGTTATTCAAAATCTTCTAATCACACAAAAGTATCTTTATTTTAATTTAAATCACAAATATTTTGACACTTTTTTTTCTCAAAAGACTAAATTAGTAAAAATTTTCAACTTTCACACAGCTTTACTGTTCTTATTTTTAAAAATATTTGTTTATGTTACATCCTGATACTAACTCATTTGCGTATAAGTCAAGGGCAGGACTGAGGCGTGCACGCCTGGTCTTCTGGATTTTTAAACACAAAAATATTTCGGATTTTTTACAATTTTTGTTAAAAATTGCCTTGAAATTGCGTTTGCCCATTGATTTTATTTTAAAGAAAACGGCATATGGACACTTTGTTGCGGGCGAAACCATTAAAAAAAGTGAGCCTGTGATTCAAAGTCTGGGAAAATATGGCGTAGATTCCATTTTGGATTATTCAGTAGAAGGTGGAAAAGATGAAGCCGGATTCCGGCATGCTGTGGAGGAAACGAAACGCACCATTGATAATGCTGTAAAAAACAAATTTATTCCTTTTGCTGTGTTTAAGCCCAGTGCCTTAACGTATGAATGGGTGTTGAAACAAAAGAAAACTGATGAACTGAAGGCTCAAACCGATTTTTTTGAAAGCAGAATGTTTGAATTGTTTGATTACGCCGCGGCCAATAGTGTTCCCTTGCTCGTAGATGCTGAGGACGTGGATTTCCAGGATATCATTGACCATATTGTGGAAAAAGGTATGCAAAAGTACAATCAGTCTTCCGCCATTGTTTTCCAGACATTGCAGATGTATCGTGTGGACAGGCTTGAATATCTGCAGGGCTTATTTAAGCAGGCATCAGAATATGGATACATACCCGGCATAAAACTGGTCAGGGGCGCATATATGGAAAAAGAACGGGAGCGGGCAAAAGCGGCCGGAAAACCCTCACCAATATATCCGGATAAGGATTCTACAGATAAGGCATATAATAAGGCCCTTGAAATCTGTATGCAACATTATCCCGGGCTTGTCGTATTCAATGGGACACATAATTGGGAGTCATCCGAATATCTTACCCGGCTGATGAAAGAAAAAGGCTTGGATAATAATGATAAAAATACTTATTTTGCTCAGCTATATGGCATGAGTGACGAATTGAGTTTTAGCCTGGCACGTGAATCTTATAATGTGGCAAAATATTTGCCCTACGGACCCGTTAAACAGGTAATGCCTTATTTGATGCGCAGGGCGGAAGAAAATTCCTCAGTATCAGAACAGGCAGAAAAGGAATACAGGTTGGTTGTAAACGAAATTAAAAGAAGAAAACATAAAAAAGTATGGTAATAAATAATAAAGAATTGTCGGCCAGGCTCAGATTGGGCTTTATGATGTTTGTTTTGTTGTATCTCATTATCGTGGTACTTTCAGTGGTTTTAGGCTGGACAGAAAATCATCGATTTGCTTTATACTGGTCTGTCTTTTTTGTCCTCGCAGTTGCTTTCTTTTTTATCAAGGGATACAATTATATTTATTTCAACACGGATGGATCCAGGATTATCCTGAGATATATGGGCGCTCAACCATTGCTGTACAGTAACAATGCCATGGAGATCCCCAAAAACCAGTTTGTGAAATATAAAATTAAAAAATCCCATTTCGGCTTACGCACATCCATAATATTGTATCAGCGTACAGAAAAGGGATTATCCAAGTATCCGCCTGTAGGCATAGACACTCTCACAAAATCCGAGAGACGCGATATGCTTGATGTCCTGGATAAACTCAGCGATTGATGCCCTGGCGATCAGGTATTGCTGCCCGTTCGTATATCCGAAATTAATAAAATATACTTGCCGTCAGACCGGGAAATTTATCAGGAATCATATTTCAGGATTTTTTCAGTACGGAATTGGCTGTGATTTTGAAAATTTCCTGTAAATTTATGCCTTGATTTCCTGCCAGCATATTGCCTGATTGCACATCAGGGATTTTGGTATGGAATTGCATGAATCGCCGGATATGTCCGGTATTAGTTTTTTCAGATGGGATCGAAAGAAATATATCAGATAGCCCTGAGTATGCTCCCCGGAATTGGCCCGGTGTCAGTGAGAAACCTTACTGAAATGTTTGGTGAGGTGGATGCCGTGTTTAAGATGAAGTCCTCTCACCTTAAACGTGTCAAAGGTATTGGCGGACACTTTGCTGATATCATTTTACAGCACCGGGCTGCATGTATTGAACGCGCTGAAGCAGAAATGCTGTTTATGGAAGCCAATGGGGTTGCTCATACCTTTATTCATGATGATAACTACCCGGAAAAGCTCAAAGCATGTGCCGATGCCCCTATTGTACTCTTTTATATTGGTGATTTTGAGCATGTACCTGAAAAATCCATCGCCATTGTAGGCACCAGAAAAGCAACTCCACGCGGGATTGATGCCACAAGAGAACTTGTCAGTGGTTTTGCTGAGAATGAGATTGAACCGCTTATTGTCAGCGGGCTGGCGTATGGTATTGATGTGGCAGCCCACAAAGCTGCCATGGAATGCAATCTGAAAACATGGGCAATCCTAGGCCATGGATTTGATATTATTTATCCTGCCATGCACCGCACTGTAGCTGATAATATCATCAGGCATGAAGGTTGTCTGGTCAGTGAGTTCCCTTCGGTTGCCAAACGAGATCCTAAACATTTTGTCCGGCGCAACCGGATTATCGCTGGATTATCAGATGCAACTGTTGTCGTGGAATCTGCCAGAAAAGGCGGGGCCATGGTTACAGCGGATATTGCCGGATCCTACAACCGCGATGTCTTCGCTTTTCCCGGACGTGTGGGCGATTCAAAGTCCAAAGGATGTAATCACCTCATCAAAACCAACAGGGCAGCACTTACTGAGTCTGTGGATGATGTGATATACATCATGAACTGGAAAGGGAAAAATAAGAATAGTAACACTCTGCAAAAGGAAATTGAATTCAATATACAGTTTGAAAAAAATGAAAAAATCATTGTGGATTTGTTGAAAAACAATGAATATTGTGATACGGATTTGTTGTTAAAGCTCAGCGGACTTGGTATTTCGGACTTGTCCGTAGCATTGCTGGGCCTCGAAATGAAATCCGTGATAAATGCCCTTCCCGGCAAAATTTATGCCCTCAAAAGCTGACAAAAAATTGACATTCGTCATGAAATGTTGTAAAACACAAGGTAAAAACCCATAAGTGCCTGAAAGACAGACGGACAATTGTCGGCAGAGGCTATGAAAAATTATCACTGAGATGAGATAAAATAATTTACAAATAGTACATTTGTTTATGTAAGATGTTTGACCTTATTAATAATGATAAAGTAACGTACAATTATGGAAACAAAAATTAAGGAATTTATGGATAAAGTGGCTGCAAGCAATCCCGCACAGCCGGAATTTATCCAGGCAGTACATGAAGTTGCCGAAAAACTTATCCCCTTTATTGAAGAGAATCCAAAATACAAAGATGCAAAGATTCTCGAAAGACTTGTGGAGCCCGAACGTGTGATTATGTTCCGTGTTCCCTGGATGGACGATGATGGTGATGCACAGGTTAACCGTGGTTACAGAATTGAATTTAATTCAGCCATTGGCCCTTACAAAGGTGGATTGCGTTTTCACCCGAGTGTGACACTTTCAATCCTCAAATTCCTGGGTTTTGAGCAAATTTTCAAAAACTCACTGACAACACTTCCTATGGGCGGTGGTAAAGGTGGATCTGATTTTAACCCAAAAGGCAAATCTGACGCTGAAATTATGCGCTTCTGCCAAAGCTTTATGTCTGAGCTGTTCCGCCACATTGGCCCGAATACAGATATCCCGGCTGGCGATATCGGTGTCGGTGGCCGTGAAATCGGTTACATGTTTGGACAATACAAACGCCTGAAAAATGAATTCACCGGTGTTCTTACCGGTAAAGGCCGCGAATGGGGTGGATCAATTGGTCGTCCGGAAGCAACAGGTTTCGGTACCGTATACTTCGCTGCCAACATGCTGAAAACCCAGGACCTGGATCTGAAAGGCAAAACTGTTGCTGTTTCAGGTTTCGGTAATGTGTCATGGGGTGCTTGTATGAAAGTTGCTGAACTCGGTGGCAAAGTTGTTACTCTCTCAGGTCCTGACGGATATATTCACGATCCTGAAGGCATCATTACAGAAGAGAAGTTTAACTATATGCTCGAGCTTCGCGCTTCAAATGAAGATATCGTAGCTCCATACGCAGAACGTTTCAGCTCAGCTACTTTCTATCCTGGCAAACGCCCATGGGAACAAAAAGTTGATGTTGCTCTGCCATGTGCTACACAAAATGAACTGGGAGAAGAAGATGCAAAAATACTTGTAGATAATGGTGTGATTGCAGTTGCCGAAGGTGCCAACATGCCTTGTACCCCGGAAGCTATGGAAATTTTCTATGACAAGAAAATCCTTTTTGCTCCGGGTAAAGCGGTGAATGCCGGTGGTGTTGCTGTTTCCGGTCTTGAAATGACCCAGAACTCAATGCGTTTGTCATGGACATTCGAAGATGTTGACAAAAAGCTGCAGGACATCATGACAGACATCCATGAGCAATGTGTGAAATATGGTGAAGAAGAAGACGGATTCATTGATTACGTAAAAGGTGCAAACATTGGCGGTTTTGTGAAAGTTGCAGATGCAATGATCGCACAAGGCATTGTTTAATTCCTTACTATTGACAATATTCAGAAAAGCTGCTCAGTTTTGGGCAGCTTTTCTTTTTTAATATTCCACTGATTCGGCTTTTCAACAATCAATCCATTTTAGTAAATTTGCAGCATGCTAATTGATACCCATACCCACATATATTTACCGCACTTCAGGAAAGATGCCGGAAGTATGATGCTGCGGGCAAAACAAGCCGGCGTTGAGAAAATGATTCTTCCCAATATTGACACCGGCTCGATCAGGGAGATGTTGTATTTTACTGCCTCTTATCCGGGTCGCCTGCATTCCATGATGGGATTGCATCCCGGCTCCGTGGATGAAAATTACAAAACAGAACTGGATGTAATATATAAATATCTTGACGCAGGAGGCTTTGTCGGGATCGGTGAAATTGGTATGGATTTGTATTGGGATACCACCTGGCGCAAACAACAGGAAGATGCTTTTGTTACCCAGTGCCGTTGGGCAGCAGAAAAAAAATTGCCGGTTTCAATCCACTCAAGAGAAGCTACTGCAGAGGTTTTGGGCTTGCTGAATAAAATGAAAAATCCCCCGCGGGGAATATTTCATTGTTTTGCAGGCAACATTTCACAGGCCATGGAAGTTATAAATACAGGATTTAAAATCGGAGTAGGTGGTGTTGTCACCTTTAAAAACAGTAAGCTCCCTAATGTTCTCGAAAAAATTGCACCTGAGAATCTGGTATTGGAAACCGATGCACCTTATCTGGCACCACATCCAAACAGAGGAAAAAGAAATGAACCGGCTATGCTTTCATTTGTCGCAAACAAGCTGGCAGAAGTTTACAGCCTGCCTGTTTCGGAGATTGAAGCCAGAACAAGTTCCTCTGCACTGCAATGTTTTGGATTATAAAAACAGCTTTTTCGGATTTTATTTTTTAGGATCGAAATATTTTTATAATTTGCAGCGCCAAAAATGATGAGAGAAGAAAGTTCATTGAAAGATGTTTGGAGAGGTGGCCGAGTGGCTTAAGGCGCACGCCTGGAAAGCGTGTATACGGTAACCCTGTATCGGGGGTTCGAATCCCCCTCTCTCCGCGATTTGAGAAATTAAATGAGAATTGAATCAGAAAAATAGAAAATAAGTAACATTTAAATGTTGTATTAACCATGAAAAAGTTATTAGCATTACTATCAGTAGCAGCAATGCTTTCATTTGGAGTAAACACTTCAGTCATTGCTCAGGAAGAAGAAGCCGGGGATGTTGAACAAGACACAACAGAACAGGCTGAAGACACCACACAAGCGGCAGAAGCCGATACCGTAGCAGAACCTGCAGAAGAAACAGGTACCGATGAAGCTGCAGCCGAAGAAGAAGATGGTGGCATGTCCCAACTTCACCAGGAAATTAAAATTAAATTTATTGAAGGTGGACCAACCTTTATGGGTTTTGTGCTTATCGCACTTATCCTCGGTCTTGCTATTGCATTTGAGCGTATCATTTACCTCAATCTGGCATCAACCAACACAGATAAACTGTTGTTGAAAGTTGAAGAAGCACTGAATGAAGGTGGAATTGATGCAGCCAAAGAAGTTTGCCGTGATACACGCGGTCCTGTAGCAAGTATCTTCTACCAGGGTCTCGATCGTTATGAGGCCGGAATTGACGTGGTTGAGAAATCTGTGGTTTCCTACGGTTCTGTACAAATGGGCCTGCTCGAAAGAAACCTGACATGGATTGCTCTCTTTATTGCCATTGCGCCTATGCTTGGTTTTATGGGTACGGTTATCGGTATGATCGGTGCATTTGATGCAATCGAAGCCGCCGGAGATATCAACCCCTCACTCGTGGCAGGTGGTATTAAAGTAGCCCTGATTACAACCGTTTCAGGTCTGATCGTGGCAGTTATTCTGCAGGTATTCTACAACTACATCGTTTCTAAAATCGATGCCATTGTCAATGATATGGAAGATTCTTCCATTACCCTGATTGACATTTTAACTGAATACAAGAACAAAAAAGCATAAGCATTATGTTGAACAAAATATTTAAATATTTATCAATGGTCGTTTTTGCGGTTGGTGCTATACTGGCAATCATATTCTTTGTCAGTAATCAGCAGGCCAGCCGGCTTGAAAACGAGCTCGAAGCTGCCAAAAATCTGCCCAGCGAAGTGAAAGTTGAGCGGGTAGGTGAGATTGCAGATACATGGGGAGGTACTGTGCTGAATTTTGCCATTATCTTACTCGTGGTCGTAGCTGCAATTGCGCTTATTTCCGGCCTTGTGAAATTTGTGAAATCAATGATCGAAAGCCGTCAGGGATTGATTACAAACCTGATATCTGTAGGAATCATCGCACTGGTGATTATCCTTGGCTTTTCAATGGCTTCGGATGTTATTCCGAAAGCACCATCATTGGAAAACCTCGATTTTGAAGTGACCAATACCATCTCAAAACGAGTTGGTAGCGGATTGCAGATCATGTACATTTTCTTTGGCCTGGCAATTTTTGGTGCATTGTACACCGAGCTGTCCAAAATCTGGAGATAATTTTATTGGTGTATCCGGCACAATATCAGTGCCGGATCACCGCAATTTATAAAACTGAAAGATATGCCAAGACGTGAAACACCGGAAATAAACGGAGGATCAATGGCGGATATCGCCTTCCTTCTGCTGATTTTCTTCCTTGTTACTACAACAATGGATGTGGATACTGGTATCGCGCGTAAGCTGCCTCAAATGCCTGATGAAGAACAAATTGAGGATGATGATGTGAAAATTAAGGAACGAAACATTTTTATTGTCCTTATCAATAAAAATGACCAGTTGCTGGTGCAGGGCGAGCTTATGGAAATCAGAAACCTCAAAGATGAAGCCAAAGAGTTCATCCTCAATGAAAATAACAACGAAAAGCTTCCGGAAAAAGAAGAGAAATATATTGAAGAACTGGGTGAAACCATGATGGTACCCAAAGGAGTGATCTCCTTGCAGAATGACAGAGGTACTTCATATGGCAAGTACATTCAGGTGCAAAATGAATTGGTGGCTGCTTATAACGAAATCAGAGACGACTTTGCCTATTCGCAGTTTGGCAAAGAATATGAAGAGCTTTCTGATGAGCAAAAGGAAGCTGTGAAAAAGATGTATCCACAACGAATTTCCGAAGCAGAACCAAAAAATATAGGAGGTAAATAATATGGCTGTTATTAAGCAAAAAAAGAAAAAGTCAGCTCCGGGAATCAATACTGCCTCCCTGCCTGATATTGTATTTATGCTCCTTTTCTTCTTTATGGTCGCAACCACCATGAGAGAAGTTGAGCTGAAAGTACAGGTGCCGGCCAGTTCTTTACCCGAAGCAACTGAGATTAAAAAACTGGAAAAAAAATCCCTCGTTTCCTACATTTATGTGGGTAAACCAAAACCTGCATTTCAGACCATGTATGGTACCGAGCCAAGGATTCAGCTAAATGCTTCATTTGCTGATGTTAATGATATCAGAGAATATATCATCGCCGAACGTGAAGAACGTGACGAATCTGAAATTCCCTTTATGACAACCTCACTCAAAGTCAATGAGGATACCAAAATGGGTATTATCACCGATATTAAACAGGAACTCAGAAAAGCCAGCGCACTGAAGATTAACTACTCCGCTCAGGAACGCCTGGGTGATCTGTAAAAATCTTTCAATACAAATAAGGGCCACCCAACGGTGGCCTTTTTTGTATACTGTTGTCCTGAATTAATTTTCTAATCCCCATTGTTTTATTTGTGCCGTGAAATTTGGAAATATGATTGATTTACGGCACGGCAAAAGGGAAAGGCTCCAAAAATGATGACTGATATACAGAGAAATATGTAAAAATCTTCGCAAATTTTGATAATTTTACAACTTTGCAGACAACCTTTGCAAAATATTTACGTCATTAAAGTGAAAACAAAGAGAAAGATTATGAAACGTATCTTGATTATGCTGTTAACAATGGGCTTACTAAGCAACCTGTATGCACAGAATACAGTTGTGCCTGATGAAAGATTGTCAAGCAGATTCTCGGAAGAACGGATCCAATCCTGGATAAGCAACAGTCCTTCCCTAATAGAATTGAAAAATTTTGAAGTTGAGAATGGATACCGGATTGAAAGTCTGCCCGAAGAAAAACTTGCAGATTTGCCGTCGCTTAGGGTTTTGGATACCAATACCAAACAAGCAGGAGAAGTTGTCTCCAATATCAATGAGCAAGAGTTCAACCTCTATATGTATTATTTCGACAGGAAATTTGACAGCGATGTGTATTACCGGATTGGAAATACAAATAAAGTGTTGATTATCCCTTCAAGTCAGAAGTTTACCGAAATGTATAATGAAAGCCGTGATTATGAATAAGATAAAAATATTTTTTGTAGCAATTGCAGTGTTTGCATTTGGCCTTGCGCTAAATGCACAATCCTATCAGATATCAGATGGTGGAACTGAAAATACATGTTCGGGAACGCTGTATGACTCCGGCGGGGCATCCGCAGATTATAGCAATGATGAGAGCATAACCTATACCATTTGTTCCGACAATTCCGCACAGATTGAATTGGATTTTAGCGTATTCAACCTTACAACTGATGGCGATGAACTCATTGTCTACGACGGACCAAATACTGCTGCACCTATGCTTGCCTCAGGTGATGGTAACGATTTGCAGGGAGAAATTCTGACATCCGGAGGTAACTGTCTTACCCTGGTTTTTACCTCAAATTCATCCGGAACAGCACCCGGTTTTGCTGCAGGAATATCCTGTGGTTCCACATGTCAGAATTTTTACGTGGAGTGGGAAAGCACAGACCCGCCAATTACCAATACGGATTCCATGTTTATTGATATATGCAATGGAGAAACCATTGATTTTTCTGTTGAAGGCGATTACCCATTCAATAATAGCGGATATACACAAAGTGATGCTACAACCCATTTTGAATGGGAAGTATTTGACGGTGAAAACAATGAAATTTACGAAGGTACCAACCTTACAGATTTAACATATACTTTTGACGAAGAGGGTGGGTATTTTGTTACCGTGACGGCAACGGATGCCAATGGATGTACAAACCAAAACCTTGCCCAAATTCGTGTCAGGGTATCACTTACACCAATATTTGATGGTGCCGGTATTCTTGAAGACACAGTGTGTGTTGATGATCCAGTGCACCTGGATGGCTATGGATATGTTACACCCATTGAATGGAGCATCCCTGTGCAGATAGAAGTTGCAGATACTTCATATCTACCTGATGGGAGTGGCGTGGAATATACCTCAGATATCAATTACCAGGTATTTGAGCCGGGACAAACCCTGGATGATGCAAATGATCTGTATGCAATATGTGCCAATATGGAGCACTCCTATATGGGTGACCTTGACATCTGGATTGAGTGTCCCAACGGACAAACCGCCATGTTGTTTGAACAGGCCTGTGGATCCGGATGGTTTGGGGAAGCAACAGATGGAGACTCAGGACCCAATCCGGGTGTCGGCTATGATTATTGCTGGACCCCATTTTCAGGACAAGGTACCATGGAAGATAATTGTCCGGGAGGTGGCAATAGTTTGACTTCCGGTGATTACCTGCCAATAGAAGATTTTTCAAACCTTGAAGGATGTCCGCTCAATGGTACATGGACCATTCACGTACTTGATAATCTTTCCATTGATAATGGCTATATCTTTAGCTGGCAGCTACATATCAACCCCGACCTTATTCCTGATGATCTGTGGTCATATGAAAATGAATATGATACTACCTACTCAGAGATAAATACAGATGTGTACTGGACAGGTGACAATGTTGTTGAGGACATTGCAGGTGATGCATTGGCCTATCCTACAACACCCGGCGATCATCAATATACATTGCATGCTGTCGATGATTTTGGCTGTGCTCATGATACCACCTTTACTGTACATGTCAGACCAATAGATGATGAGGAATGCTGTACTACTCCGGTTGCGGATGCCGGACCTGATGATGAAGTGTGTTCTGATACCTATACCATGCATACCACGCTTGATACAAGCATCAATACAGTGGAATGGAGTATGATTAATGGGCCTGGTAATGCTGATTTCGGTGGCACTGAAACCAGTACAGATCCTACCGTTACCGTTGATACATGGGGAACATATACATTCCAGCTTGTGGAGCAAAATTTGTCACCCTCATGTTGTGATACGGCAACTGTGGATATTACATTTTACAATACACCCAATGCACAGTTTACTACGACAGCCATTCCATGCTATGGCGATACCACCATTATTGAGTATGTTGGGGATGCAACAGCAGCCGCAAACTATACCTGGGACTTTGACGGTGGTGTGCAAAATGGTACAGGAGCCGGCCCTATTGAGGTGTACTGGAATACTCCCGGCACACATGAAATCACCCTGTCGGTGGAGGAAAACATCTGTGTGAGCGGCGATACCGTTCAAACGCTTGTGAATCCTGAAGAATTAACGCATACCCTTACCACTGAGGATGACCGCTGTTACCAGGCCTGTGAAGGCTGGGCAGAGGTTGATGTCCAGGGTGGTACAATGCCGTATAACTACTCCTGGGGCGCCAATAGTTTATATGAAAACCTTTGCGCCGGAGATTATGGCATAACAGTAACAGATGCCAACGGTTGTGAAACATCAGAAAACTTTACCATTGATGAACCGGCGGAAATTGTTGTGACTTCCACATCAACGCAGGATCTTGACTGCTTTAATTCCAATGACGGTGAAATACATATCAATGCCTCCGGAGGTACAGGTATGCTTCAATACGACTGGTCTGATGGAGGAAATGGAGCTGATCGCCTTAACCTGGCTGCAGGAAATTACGAAGTCACAATTTCCGATGATAACGGATGTTCTGTGACAGAAGACTTTACACTTACCCAGCCGGATGAACTGCTCATCAGTATTTCACCCGATCAGGCTCTTTGTGAAGGACAAACAACAAATATCAATGCAACAGCAATCGGCGGTACTGAACCTTACACATATTACTGGGACGACGGAAGCGGATATTCTTCAGATGCCAGTATTTTGACAGTTACTCCCGATGAAACAACAACCTACGCTGTTTATGTTGAAGATGACCATGGCTGTCAGTCGCCAACAGTTAGCATGACAATTACCGTGAGTCCGGAAATGAGCATGGAACTGGTTACAGAAGATAACAGATGCTACAATTCATGCGATGGAGAAGCCAGACTCACAGTTGAGGGAGGAATTCAACCCTTCAACTATTCATGGGCTGCCGATGGTGCTATCTACCAGAACATTTGTGCCGGTATGTATGATGTTACCGTGACTGATATGCTGGGTTGTCAGATAGATACTGTATTCTATATTGATCAGCCACCACAGATGATGGGCAATGTCTATACTGAGCCGACCTCCTGCTATGATTATGATGACGGTCTTGCCTTTGTGGAAGTCAGTGGTGGTACACCGGGGTATTCTTACCTCTGGCCTGACGGTACACAGAATGACAGCATTGCGATAGGTGCCGGTACCCATACAGTAACTGTCTCTGACAGCCACGACTGCCGCCTTACACTTGATGCAGTAGTGGAGGAACCCAGTGAATTGAGACTGGTTCTCAACAGCGGTGACAGATGGATTTGTCAGTCCAACAGCACAAATCTCAATGCACAGGCTATCGGCGGAACACCTTTCAGTGGAGGCGGGTATGATTTCCACTGGAGCGGAGATGACGGATCTTCTTTTGTAGTGCATAATCCCACTGTATCACCGGATACAACAACCGAATATACCGTTTATGTAGAGGATGGGAATGGATGTACCAGCTCTACACATGATCTTACTGTCAATGTATATCCTGATCTTGAAATTGAAAGTGTAACCACCAGTTACGATAGCATATGTCCCGGTGATCCGGCCATTATTGAGCTTGATGCCTCCGGCGGAAATGGCGGACCATATTACATGACATTGCAGGATGGCACTGTTGTACCATCACCATTTACTGTTTATCCGGAGGAAACAACCAATTACATCATCACACTGAATGATGAATGTGGTACACCATCGGTAAAAGACAGCATTGAAATCATTGTCATGCCTGAGCCAAGAAACAATTTTGTCTCAGATAAGGTTGAAGGCTGTCCCCCCCTGGAAGTCTCTTTCAACGAACTCAATGAAGACGACGGAAACTCATATGACTGGAGTTTTGGTGACAATGGATTTGCCAATGTGAAAAACCCCACACACGTATATGAAAATTCCGGTATCTACAACGTCAGCCTTACGGTAACTTCACCTTTCGGATGTGAAAAATCACGGATAAAGGAAGATATGATTCTTGTATATCCTAAACCGGAGGCCGATTTTTATGCAGAGCCGCAGAATGTAAGCATTCTTGATCCTGAAGTTGAATTTGTCAGCATATCCGAAAACGCAGACTCAACATTCTGGTTCTTTGGTGATGGCGATTCATCAATATTCAAATCTCCCACGCATTTCTTCCCTGATATTGGGGAATATGAAGTGCAGCTTATTGTGGAAACTGAAAAAGGTTGTCGTGATACAGCAACCCGTATAATCAGAGTGAAAGATGAGTTTACATTCTATGCACCCACAGCTTTTACACCCAATGGAGATGGTGATAACGATTTCTTTATGGTGTATGGCAATGGCATTGATCCAAATGAATTCTCACTGATGGTGTACGATAGATGGGGTGAACTTGTTTTTGAAACAGATCAGTATGACAACGAAAATCCCATGAAAAATGCCTGGGACGGAACCCTGCTCGGTAACCGTTCCAAAGGTGACAGACTATTGTCAAGTGGCGTGTATTACTGGTATTGTAAGTTTAAGGATTATACCGGTATATGGCATGAAAAAGAAGGTACGGTTAAGCTGATACGCTAAGATCCGGACTGATATTATAAGAAAAAGAGCCGCCCGCTGGACCAGCGGGCGGCTCTTTTTTCATTATGTGATGTCTCTGATAATGTTTTTTATACAGGAAATAAATTAAGAGAAAAACCGGGCTACTTCTTTTTTCAATTGCTCAATGGCTTGATGTGTGGGGGCTTTTTCCTGTTCCACAAGCTTGTCAAAAATCTCACGGCTGAGCTCCAAAGCACTGGCTGTTGGTTTGACATTATCTGCAGCTTCGTTGATGATCTTTATCGTAAGCTCTTTTGCCTGTTTAACACTTTCCCAGCCTTCAGGGGAAACATATAGCTGCTGGGACAAGTTGTGTTCATACTCTGCCCTGATGAGCTGAAGCATTTCCTGATGCATTTGCTGAGCCGTCATCTCCGGAGTCTGTAATCTGAAAATAATGCTGTTGGGGGTAATCCTTTCCAAAAAAATAATGATCCGCTCATAGGCTTGTAAACGGAGCGGTGTAATCGTTTTATTGTTGGTCACTGCCAATTCCGTAAGCTTGAGCTGATGATCCCGCTTAGACTGGCGACTCATCATGTAAATGGCTGTAATCATGACGATTAAAGCGGGTAGTGTGATTTGTAAAATTTCTCCGATCATAAATTATCATTTAAAGATGCTGTACAATATGTTTGTATCTGTATTAAATCGTTAAATTTACATAAAAAATTGCATTTTGATATGATAGTAAAAGAAATTTCAAAACGATTGGAAAAACTTTCAGTAAGTGCCACCCTGGCAATGACTCAGAAAAGCAGGGAACTGAAAGAAGAAGGAAACGATGTGGTTAATCTCAGCATCGGAGAACCGGATTTTGATACACCACAGTACGTAAAAGATGCCGCCATCAAAGCAATTCAGGAAAACTGGACACATTATCCCCCGGTGCCCGGATATCCGGAACTGCGCAAAGCAATATCCGACAAATTTCAGCGTGAAAACAAGCTGGAGTACAAACCTGAACAAATTATGGTATCAGCAGGGGCAAAGCATTCCCTGATTAATGTCCTGCTGAGTGTTGTCAATCCCGGTGACGAAGTTATTGTGCCGGCACCATACTGGGTGAGTTATGTGGAGATGGTGAAACTGGCCGAAGGAAAATCGGTGGTGCTGAAATGTGGAATTGAATCCGATTTTAAAATGACTCCGGAGCAACTCGAGGGTGCCATCACAGAAAAAACAAGGGTCATTATGTTTTCCTCTCCTTCAAATCCGACAGGAAGCCTGTACACCAGGGATGAACTGAAAGCTCTTGCTGATGTGATTGCCAGATACCCGCGCATCATTATTCTCAGCGATGAAATTTATGAACACATCAACTTTCAGGGAAAGCATGAAAGCATAGCCCAGTTTGATAATGTATATGACAGAACTGTAATTGTCAACGGTGTATCCAAAGGTTATGCCATGACAGGCTGGAGGATAGGATATATTGCCGCACCTGTATGGATTGCCAAAGCATGCCAGAAGCTGCAGGGACAATTTACTTCCGGAGCTTGTTCCATCGCCCAGAAAGCTGCCGAAGCTGCCATCAATGGAGGAACAGAAGCATCTGAAAAAATGACCGCAGTTTTTAAATCACGTCGCGACCTTGTACTGGATATGCTTAAGGATATTCCGGGTATGAAAACCAATTGCCCCGGTGGTGCATTTTACGTCTTCCCGGATATCAGCTACTATTTGGGGAAATCCTTTGGAGGCATGATCATTAACGATTCCAGCGACCTTGCAATGTACCTGCTCGAAAAGGCACATGTGGCAACAGTCGGTGGAGATGCTTTCGGATCTCCCGAATGCCTGAGGTTATCTTATGCTACTTCTGAAGATAATCTGAAAAAAGCCATTGGCAGAATTAAAAAAGCCCTGGCTGATTTACGCTGACCAATCTTTGAATTTCCTGATAATGAACGGTGAAAAATGAAATTTCACCGTTTTTTTGTACCTGTACTCAGGATTTTTTTGTATTTTTGGGTAAAATCAAACCAATAATTATGAAAAAACTCAGCCTGTTTTGCCTGCTGCTGTTTGCCGGATTGTATATCCATGCTCAAGCTGATTATTCTTTTTCTTATCATGAAATCCTGCCTGCCGATGCAGCTAAATCTGTTGTGGAGGTGGAAAGCCTTGGAGAAATCTGGGTGGGAACCGGTACAGGTATTGCCCGGTATGATGGCAACACTTGGACACAGGAACCCGATATGGGGGGTGCCGCAGAACTGAATGCCTATGAAATCATTGAAGCTTCTGATGGTAAGGTCTGGGTTGCCCTGGTAGGTGGTGGCGTGTCTGTTTATGATGGTTCGCTATGGAATAACTTTACAACCAATGACGGCCTGGCATCAAATTCCAACTGGGCCATCGGTGAGGATTCAACAGGCAATATCTGGGTCGGATCAACCGATGCCGGAGTCTCTGTGTATGACGGATCCTCCTGGACAGTGTACGATACCTCAGACGGTGTGGCCGGTAATGCGGTGGTCGAAATCCTGACAACACACAGGGGTGATGTATGGCTCGGTACTGCCAACGGTGTCAGCATCTGGAACGGAACCGGTTTCACAAACCTCACAAGCAATGAAGGCCTGCCTTCCAACCTGATCAGGGCACTTTATCAGGATTTTAACGGAAATATTGTGGTGGCTACCAGCAGTGGGCTGGGATTCTACAACAAAGCAGAATGGACTTATCTGAACTCAGGAGATGGCCTGCCTACAAACAATATACTTGACGTGACCCAGATGATCAACGGTGACTTTCTGATGTCAACCGATCAGGGACTTATCCACTATGACGGTAGTGATTTTAACCTGATCAATTTTCAAAACGGGCTCAGTCAGAATATCATCAAATCTGCATTTGTGGACAGCAACAATAAAATCTGGCTTGTTACTCCTTACCGTGGAGTAAGTGTCTGTGATACTGAAAATGCATACCTTAACCTGAGAACCAACCGGGATCTGGTAAGTGATGAAATTATTACCATGCATGATTTTGATGATGTCCTCTGGATTGGTACAGACAATGGAGCCAATGAATATACCGGAGAATACTGGAGAACCTACAAATCTGCAGATGGACTGATCGGTGATACAGTGAACGATATTGCCAAAGAGGGGGATACTCTTTGCTTCGCCACCAGGAAGGGGTTATCAGTATATTTCGATGAAAATTATGAAAATTACACTACCGCAGAGGGTTTGATTAGCGATACCATCACTTCTGTTGAAATTATGGCCGATGGTACCGTATATGCCGGCACCTGGCAAGGTGTGATGCAAATCAATACAGACAACAGTGTAGATACCATCACCACAGCCGACGGACTCGTTAATGATTCCGTGAACGAACTTTTGAAAGACAATACCGGTATGCTTTGGATATCCACACAAAACGGTATATCCATGTATGATGGTAGCACCTTTGTTAATGCCGGATCTGCTGAACTCGGTGGCACAGTTGTACATGCAATTTTCCGGGATGATACAGACAATATCTGGATTGGCACTGATTCTACACTGCTGTGGTTTGACGGCTCCTTTAATCCGGTGGCACATTCTGAACCGGGAAACGTCATTTCTGATATTGATGATTTGGATCAGGGAGATGCACTGATTGTACTGTATGAGCAATCCGGGAATGTGGAACAGTTCAACAAAACCACAGGCTCATTTGCAGGTACTGGCTGGTCACATAAAACAGCAATCAACAATCAGGCCGGTTCATACATGTGGATTGGTGGTCATGATGGCCTGCTTGGGATGAGAATCGCCGCAGAACCTCTCAATTCTTTTAATCTGACCCATCCTTCCTGTCAGAACACAAGCGATGGAAGCATTACCATCAATGATAATATTGCCAATCCACCATACGAGTTTTCATTGGATAATGGTCAGACATGGCAGGGAACAAATGATTTTACCAACTTGCCTTATGGCCAGTATCACCTGAAAGCCAGAAATGCCTTACAACAATTTACCCTGGATACCACAGTTTTTCTGAATCCTCAAAATGAAATCAGAGCCCGGATAGGGATTGATCAGATCAATTGTAATGGTGATGCCAATGGTGTGGTGGAGTTGTTTATGGATGACCCGGCCTACACCTATACCTGGAGTGATGCCGGTACAGGCCTGCTCAGGCAAAATCTTAGTCCGGCAGTTTATGAAGTAAGTGTTGATGATGGAATATGTAATCTTAGCAGGCAAAATGAAATCATAGAACCCGAAGCCCTCCTGTTAACCACAGAAGTGGTGGATGTGGCTTGCTTCGGTGATACTACCGGGGAAATTGATCTCACCGTTTCCGGTGGTACCATGCCGTATGAATTTGTCTGGAGCAATTCTGCAAACTCTGAAGATATTGTGGAGTTGACAGCCGGAGATTATTCAGTGACAGTAAGCGATGCCAACGGCTGCACTGCCGAATACACTGAAACGGTATCTCAGCCTCCAGCTCCTCTGACAGTCAGTGAAACAATAGAAAATGTGTCCTGTAATGGCCTGTCAGACGGGGAAATATTGCTTTTCATCAACGGAGGTACAACACCATACAATGTTTTGTGGAATAATGGTGAAACCTCTGAAGATTTACTGGCGGTCCCTGCAGGGGATTATGCAGTAAGCATTACCGATGTCAACGGCTGTGAAACGCAAGGAGAATATACGATCACGGAGCCCGAAGGGATGTCCTTTGACCAGGTGAACTCTGACAATGTTCTTTGCCATGGTGACAGCACAGGAAGCATTTCTGTCTCTGTGAGCGGTGGTGCAGGCAGCCTCTCTTATGAATGGGTGATGGCCGGTGAACCTGGTGTCTATAGTACAGATGAAGATTTGACAAACCTTGCACCCGGTGATTATACATTGACCGTTTTGGATGAAAACGCTTGCAGCGTGGACTCAACTGTTAGCATCACAGAGCCGGAGCCGCTCAGCCTTAATTTTGATGTGACACCAATCACATGCCAGGGTTATGACGACGGTGCTATTACAGCAATGCCAGAGGGAGGAACAGAACCATATATCTCTTATCTCTGGACTTACGGGGACAATCCCAACATCATCGGTGTGAATCAGGAAATTACAGACTGTCAGCCTGGCTGGTATCATGTGGAAGTGTCGGATGCCCATTATTGTGAGCTTGAGGATTCTGTGGAGATCATAAATCCCGAGGCACATACGGTGGAGCTTTTTGAAACGGATATGCCCTGTCATGGTTCCGAACTTGGTGAAATTGAAGTTGTGGTTGATGGTGGAACAGCTACCGGTCTCTCATATCAGTGGTCCAACGGTGCAGGTGATACTTCTGTGGCTGATGGGCTTGCTGCAGGAGAATATTATGTTACCATCACTGATCAGTACGGATGTGAATTGCAGGATACAGGCGTGGTGGAAGAACCACCCCTGGGAGACCTCGGAGCATTTGATGATCTTGCGTGGCTGTGCTCAGGAGAAACTCTTAATCTTGATGCAGGCAGCGGATTTCTTGATTATCTGTGGAATACCGGACAGGAAACCCAGAACATAGATGTACTTACAGAAGGTGTCTATTCTGTCTTTGTTACAGATACTGATGATTGTGAATACGGTGATACAGTGCAGGTGCAATTGTCTTATCCATATCAGGATGAAAGCCTTTGCCTGGTTAGCGTGAATGAAGACAACAATATGGAAATCATCTGGAATAAGACCCCCGATGTGGGTACAGCAGAATACAAAATTTATCGAGAAAATCCGGCAACATCGGATTTTGAATTGCTGACAACTGTACCCTTCAGTAATCCCGGTGTATATGTGGATACAGATACCGATGCGGAAGCTGATGATGAAAATTACAAAATATCGGTGCTCGATACATGTGGCAATGAATCCCCCCTCAGTGAGATGCATTCCAGCATCCGCCTTGATGTAAACTCTGATCTGAATGGGGCCTGTCATCTCAACTGGGATTCATATGAAGGATATTTCGTCGTATATTATTATATCCGAAGGGGAACCACGCAGGACAACATGCAGGTGGTTGATTCAGTGCTTTACAGCGATTTTGACTATACTGAAATGAATCCTGATGCTGACGGTGTCTTTTATCAGATCATGGTGAAACAACCGGATCCCTGTGATCCCGGTGACGGAGAGACATACAACCGCGCTTATTCAAACATCATGTATTGTGATAATTTGGTTGGCATCCCGGCAACAGCCTATGGTAACCTGAATGTGTATCCGAATCCCTTTGCCCGGACATTCAGTATTGATGCCTATCTCAAAATTGAGTCAGACATTACCATCCGGCTATACAACAGCCTGGGCCAGAAAGTGTACGAAAAGGATTATGGTACATATCCCGCAGGAGAACATCAGCTCATAGTGGCAGACAGTTCCCTGATCCCGGGCTTATATCACTTGCAGGTGCATTTTGGTGATGATATCTACCAGCAGCAGATCGTAAAACAATAATTATGTTCTAAAATTGGTGATAAGGAAAGAAATTCAATGCTTAAAGGCCTGTGTTTTTAATGTATGCTTTTATTAAAATCACCCTGTGAAAGCATCTTCCCCTGATAGGTAAACAGTTCTTTTAGCGGATAGCTTTGCCGGTGTACGCCGGCAGAATAATACAACCTGAAAT
>JBNJGS010000006.1:64604-69009 GCA_051747965.1 Bacteroidota bacterium | reverse complement strand
ATTCCATTAAAACGAAACAATATGAAAAAAATGCATGCTTTAATTACCGGTAGCTCCCGAGGGATTGGCTTTGGTTTGGCTACGGAATTTTTGAAAAACGGCTATAAGGTTACCATCTCGGGAACAACTGAAGCGTCAACCAGGGCAGCTTACCAGGAATTGATTAAACAATTCAGTGCCGAAGATGTGTTTTTTCAAAACTGTAATGTTACCAGGTATAAGGAAGTTGAAAATTTGTGGAAAGCCGCTTTTCAGAAGTTTGGGCAGATAGATATCTGGGTAAACAATGCGGGAGTTGGACAAGCAAACAAATATTTTTGGGAAATCGAAACGGAAAAAATTGACAATATAATTGACATCAACATCAAAGGCATGATGTATGGAACAAAAGTAGCCTTTGAAAATATGCAAAAGCAGGGATTTGGCGCCATATACAATATGGAAGGTTTTGGAAGTGATGGCAGAAAAATGAAAAAGTTAAGCATTTACGGTACAAGCAAAAAAGCATTAAACTATTTTACCGAAAGCCTTATCAAGGAAGCAAAAGATACAAATGTTATTGTTGGTTTACTAAGTCCCGGAATGGTTCTTACAGATTTATTAACGGCTCCGGTGGACAAAGACAGCCCTGAAAGAAAACAGTTCGTGAAAATCGTTAATATTTTGGCCGATAAAGTTGAAACCGTTACCCCTTTTCTTGTAAACGGAATGATAAACAACAATAAAAACGGAAAGGCAATCAGGTGGCTTACTACAGCCAGGGCTTCCGGGAAGTTTTTCATGTCAATGTTTAGAAAAAGAAAGCTGATTGAATAAAATACTTCCCGGAAGCCCGCACTGCAATACCTTGGTTTTAGAACTTCAGCTAACCGATATCTTCAAATCGTTTCACGGGCATTTCTATGGCCAGGCTACACCGGAATGAGCCTTTGTGCCGGTCAATATGTTTACAGACAACTTCCATATCCTGTATTGTAATGCCTTTCTTGAGGGTATCCATCAGCAACTTCTCACTAACTCCGGTTTTTTTATGCATGTCCGTGGCTATTTCCTTTACCAGGTTGCGCTTGGCTACATTGAGCGCTTTCTCCTGGGCCATATCTCGTCTTTGACTGAAAGCCACACCGCTGGCACGGTAAAAGCTGTTATCCGAAGATATTTTTTCGCATGGAAGCTTGCGGTTACATCCCGCGGAAACCAGCACAATAGCCGCCAGGAGAAGAAATATTCCTTGTTTGCTTTTCATCATTCCTGATTTTCTGATCTGTTTGGTTCATCGGTTTCAATCTTTTTTTCAAACCTGTCAATCATCTTCATGGAAATGAAGTAGCTGACATAAATCAGAACGGGCCAGGCGATCAGTTGTATTATTTCATATGTGTATTTCATGTCTGTTCGGATTTTTGATTAGTAAACATGTGAATTGTCCTTGTCCTCAAGTTCCTCCTTATTGATTTTTTTCTTGTTGATGGAGCGCCATGCCAGGGCAATGTATGCTACCACAAAAGGAATCAGTAATGAAACAATGCTCATTACCTTCAGGGTGAAGAGACTGGAGGAAGCATTCTGTATGGTCAGGGATGAGTTCAGATCATAAGTTGAAGGATAAAAGGCTGTATTGTTGAATCCGGCCACGAAAAATAACGACATAACCACCAGCACAATTCCCGGTCCGGTAATCCAGAACGCCTTGTCGCCGGCATTTTTCTTCAGTAGGGTTCTGAAAACACCAAACAGTACGGCAGCTACACCCAGAATAAACAAAATGAGCGCCACCGGCATTTCCAGATAGTTGTGCAGATACTTGTATGCTTCCCTGCTTATGTCTCCGGTTTCCGGGTTTACTGCAAAACCGTCTTTCAGTAGCAATGCGGTAACAAAAGTCAGGAAAAACAGGAGAAAGAAAGGAACATTGTATCCCAGGTGTTTTTTTGCTTTTTTGATCAGGCTTTCATCATCAATGACATGGATGAAGTACAAAATACCGGAAATACGGGAAAGGAAAACCAGGGTGAAGCCAAGCGTGAGATTGCGCCAGTCAGTCAGGGCCTCCAGACCACGCCAGTCATTTTGCCAGAAGCTTTCTCGGATATCGCTGTCAACCATCAGGAAGTCGTTGCCGGTGAAAAAAGTTGCAACGGCAATTCCAAGTAGGAAAGGACCAAACATTCCGTTGATCCACAGCAGGGAATTGAAGAATTTTTTTCCGTAAATATTTCCCGGCTTGGTTCGGTATTCATAGCTGAAAGCCTGAATGGTGAAAGACAGCAAAATTGCCAGCCACATCCAGTATGCGCCGCCAAAACTGGTGGCGTAAAACAGTGGGAAAGATGCAAAAAATGCACCACCAAATGTTACCAGTGTTGTGAATGTGGTTTCCCATTTTCTGCCCATGGCATTGAGCATCATGGTACGTTCATTGTCATCGCGGGTCATGCTGAAAATCAGCGACTGCCCGCCCTGAACAAAGAGCAGGAAGACAAGCAATCCGGCCAGCAGTGCTATCAGCACCCACCAGTATTGTTGCAATGCAAGATGTGAAATGGCTGTGGTTATCATAATTATTCCTCCCTGGTTTTTTGTTCAACTTCTTTTTTTGCCGGGCCTTTTTTAATGGCGCGGGTCATGATGTTCAGCTCGGCAATCAGCAATCCGGTGAAAATCACAGCGAATATCCAGAATGTCAGCTGCACTGAATTGGATGATATGTTGGTGACAGCCGCAGAAACAGGCATAAGGTCCTGTACAATCCAGGGTTGTCTGCCTACTTCAACAACGACCCAGCCGGCTTCGCTGGTAATGAAAACCATTGGAATTGCTATGATACCTAAGATAAACAATGGTTTGCCCCATTTGATTTTTTCTATTCTGTTGGTGAGAGCAAGCCAGAGAAAAACAAGGAAAAGCAGAATGTACAGGAAGCCTGTGGCTACCATATAATGAAAACTGTAAAAAACCAGTGGAACATGAGGCACCAGCTCTTCTTTGGTTTGAATATAGCCATATCCAAAATGATCATAATGCTTTTCAAACAGCGCCAGTGAGTTTTTGGCAGTTTCCGTATCGCCTGATTTTTGGGCTTCTTTGTATTTTTTCAGTGCACTGACAGCAGTGTCACCGCGTGCCATGCGCTCTTCTGCCGGCATGATGCCGTATTTTTCACTTCCATTGAGCAGATCCTCAATGCCAGGTACATATGCATCCGTATCGCCAAAGCTGAGCCATGACAACATTTTGGGAAAGGCAATCTGAAAATTGAGGGCTTCCTGTCCATCGTTGATTTCTTTTTTGTGATTGAGTATGCCTATGCCTATCAAATCGGCACCTTCGCTACCCTGGTACAGCCCCTCCATGGCGGCCAGTTTCATGGGCTGCTTGTCCGCCACTTCCTGGGCAGATCCGTGGCCGGTGTAAATCACTGCCAGCAGGGAAATGAAACCAAATACAGAGGCAATGATGATGCTTCGTTTTGCCAACAATTGTTCGCGTTTTTTGAGCAGAAACCAGCTGGAAACCCCGATGACAAAAATGGATCCCAGCACATAGCCGCTGGTGATGGTATGCGTGAATTTGTTGATTGCTACCGGGCTGAGGAATACTTCCCAGAAATTTACCATTTCGTTGCGGGCAGTGTCGGGATTAAACTCCATCCCAACAGGGAACTGCATCCAGCCGTTGGCTACCAGTATCCACAGGGCTGAAAGATTGGCTCCCAGGGCCGTTAGCCAGGTGGCTGTCAGGTGAAACTTTTTGCTCACCTTATTCCATCCAAAAAACATCACTGCAATGAAAGTGGATTCCATAAAAAATGCCATGATGCCCTCAATGGCAAGGGGCGCACCAAAAATATCTCCGACAAACCACGAATAATTTGACCAGTTTGTGCCAAACTCAAATTCCAGAATCAGGCCGGTGGCTACACCCAAAGCAAAGTTGATTCCAAAGAGCTTCATCCAGAATTTTGTGATGCGTTTCCATTCGGGATCGCCCGTTTGAACATACCGGGTTTCCATAAAGGCAATGATGAACAGAATGCCGAGGGTAATCGGCACAAAAATCCAGTGATACATGGCTGTGAGTGCAAACTGTGCCCGTGACCAGTTTACCAGCGCCCAGTCAATGCTTAGTAGTGTCATTGTTTGTTTTTTTATTCGTTAGTTGTTCCAATACATGCTCACCACGTTCCTGATCCGAATCAAAGTTTGTGTTTAGATAATTTGGGAAAAAGATGAAACGTATGAGTATGAAAATTACAATACCTTTAAATAAAATGATGGCCCACAATTGTTTACCCCAGCGGGGCATGTTGCGGAATCCCTGATAATAAAACTGAAAAATCCTTTTAAAAACCGACATAACTGATTTGATCTTGAAATCAAATATAAAGTTTTTTTTCTATATGCCA
>JBNJGS010000006.1:0-64504 GCA_051747965.1 Bacteroidota bacterium | reverse complement strand
TTGCGGAATCCCTGATAATAAAACTGAAAAATCCTTTTAAAAACCGACATAACTGATTTGATCTTGAAATCAAATATAAAGTTTTTTTTCTATATGCCACAGAAATTTTACATCGGGGGCAAATATCCGATTGGGAACCGCTCTCGCTAAGCGATTAGCCTGTGCACGAGCGTAGCTAATTCGCTAAGCGAGAGAAACATGACAGGTCGGCATGATTCGCAGGTATAGCGTTAAATCAAAATGTATTCCTTTGCTCCATGAGGACCTGTCAGGTTTGTTTCCGGCGCGCTGACGCCCCTTCAGGGCTTAACTCGTCTCCTTCCCGAGAACAATGGGCTAGGCCCATTGTTGCGGGCTTACGCCGCGTTGCGGCTTGCGGTACGACCTGCAGGGTCGTACCCATCAGGTTGCTGCACAAATTTCACTCAGCATGTGATCATAATTTAAAAACTGACCCTGCAGGTCAGTGTGATTTGTTGCTTGCCGGCCCGCAACCCGGGTCAGCCAGCTTATCTGCAATATACTACTTACCACCTACCATTGTTATCCTGCATTTAGCTTTCTCTTAGCTATGGCGAATTCCTTATCCCTTAAAAATACGTTGAAAAAAACCTTTGGGCATTTCGCCCGGGTTGCGCATAAAATGCATCAGGTCTTGATGCATTGCTTCGGCAGACTCGTAGCGCTTATTCAACCCTTCTTTGAGAATCTCAGTTATCCTTTCAGGCGGTAATTTGGAAGGGGAGACGTGAAATTTCTGTTTTGCTGCTGCCTTCCGGAAAATCTCATAAAACCTGGGGTACATTTTGACAGGTCGTCGTGGCTGGTCTGATATCTGTCTTGTGATAATGGCTGCCGGGTTGTCAGCATAAAAAACCGGCTGGCCGGTGAACATTTCCATCATTACCAGGGCAAGGCTGTATAAATCAGAGCGTTGATCTGTGAGGTCTTCCCGGTTCAGAACGACTTCCGGAGCAGCATACAGAATGGGGAAGGGGTGTCTTTTTTTGCTTCCGGGAAAAAGTGGTATGCCGTCGTTTGTTTTTGATAAACCAAAATCAATCAGCTTAACATCGGGATTATGCCAGTCGATATCCCCGGTGCCTGGCTTATACGCTACAAGAATATTTGAGGGCTTTATATCACGGTGAATGATATTCTCCCGGTGAACGGCAGCAATGGCATCCAACAGTGGAATAATCAGGCGGCAGGCCAGCCGGGAATTGTGTTTGAAATCACCCCGCTTTATCAGGGTTTTGAGGTCTGTGCCGTGGATGTATTCCAGGATAATGAAATACGTATCCCTGGTTTTTATCAAATCAATCGCTCTGACAATGGCAGGATGCTTGAGCCTGATACCGGCTTCGACGAGAAAGCGGTAGCGGGCCTGATCATCTCCTGACAATCTTGGGTTCAATTGTTTGATAATAACCCTTTTTGCGCTGCTGTCTGCACCCAGATATGTGGTGGAGAATTTCCCGGCCGACAGAATGGTTTCTTCTTTGTCCGGGAAGAACAGATATTCGCCGTTAATTCCTTTGAGTATTTCCGGTTTCATAGAAATCAGTGACTGTCATAATATTCCCTGGCGCGGCTGCCCCACTGATCATCACTTTGCATGATGTCCTGATTGTAGAGGTCATTATTTCGTTTACTCAGAAAACGTTCCCAGTTTGGGGTTTGCAATTCCCCGCGTACATTGGAATGCAATAATTCGTAATCATCTCCGGCAAGATTGGGATTATAAAATACAAATTTCTTGTTGCGCTGATCTCCGGCTCTGTAATACGACCATATCTCATATGGATATGCACTGGGTTCATGATCATTGGCATAGGCATCATTGGGCGGGCCGTACTCCAGATATACCCTGCCTCTGTCGGTTTCAAATCCGTGCTTGGTACGGGTAGCGAAGAGCTTTTCTGTGATGCCAACCTGTTTTCTGTAAACTTTCCATTCTCCGCCGGGATCCTGAGAGTTTTTGTCATACCAGAAGGTATAGAAAAATCGTTTCATAAAGTTTAGATCAGTGCCATGCATATCCCTGTCAATAAAACGCTTTTCTCTTTCATTGGCGATGGGGCGCAAGCTTTTGATGTAATAAATCAGGGAATCTCTGTTGTCCATTTTACCGGCAAACATCTTGTCCATTTCAAAATCGTCCATATCCTCAAGTTCTGCCAGATCAACGGGCTTGCTGCGTTGAATAAAGTAAGAAGTCTGAGCCAGGATTTTATTTTCTTTACTGATGGCTTCAACCATCACTTCGTAATTGCCGGATCTGAGATCACTGATATCAAGTTGTCCTGTAACCGGAGTAATGGCTGTGGCTTCCATGCGCTTATGGCGTCCAATGCTTTCTACAGGCTCTTTGTTTTCGTATTCACTAATATAATACTTCAGAAGGTATTGTTCTCCAATGGCTTTATCAGCATTATATAATTCAAGGTAAAAATTCAGTTTATCAATATTGCCGGGATAGAAATTTGATACATAAGGCACCATTTTTAACCCGCTTTTTGTTAGAACTGATGCCTCATCACTGCTTGTGAAAGACTCCACAGGCTGGAAACCTGAAAAAGCCAGATTTTCATCAGGAAAGTTGAGATTGAACTCATCTTCTATCAGGTAAGAACTTGTTGTTTTATTGGCATCCCTGATGATGACTTCCAGATCATACCTGCCTGGTTCAAGTGGTATGCGTTGTACATCAACAAAGTTTGGGCGCTTTTTAACAGAATCTTCAATCACCGGACTGTTGATGATGTATTTTTTGAAGGATCGAATGCTGTCATTTTGTTTAAACAGCATGGTTATTTCAATATTGGCCTGATAGCCTTTGTCGGTTTTTACAAAGGTAGCTGTACGACCGATTGTACTGAGATAAGTTTCAATATAGGGTCCTTCAGGCGAATCGAATTCGGCATGATGGAAATATGCCTCCAGGCTTTGGGCACTGGCAGATAATGTTGTCAGTGCAGCGATGAAAAAGATTACCAGCGGTTTCATAATATATCATTTTAAGGTTAAACGAAAATAATGATATTTTGTTTTACAGCAGATGTCTTTGAACCTCTTTCAGGAAGGTGTCAAAATAATTGCTGTTGGCTGCCACAATTTCTCCGCCGAAAACGAATTCGTCTCCACCTTTAAAATCACTTGTTTTTCCGCCTGCTTTCTGCACCAAATATGCTCCGGCTGCCACATCCCAGGGTTTGAGGCTGTATTCGTAAAACGCTTCAAACCTGCCACAGGCCACATACGCCAAATCTGTGGCTGCACTACCTAAACGTCTTAGGCCCTGAGATTGATGCATGAAAAAGTTCAGGCTTTCCATGTATTTTTCCAAACGGGTGAAATCATTGTATGGAAAGCCAGTTGCAATCAGTGATTGATTGTGTTCTGACTGGTCTGATACTTTGATTGGTCTGTCATTGAGGTATGCGCCTTTGGCATCTTCATGAGCATAAAAAACTTCGTTGAGGCTGATTTCATAGATGATACCCAGTATTGTTTTTCCTTTATGTTGCAGCGCTATGGATATCGCAAAGGGTGATACTCCGTGAATGTAGTTGGTTGTGCCGTCAATGGGATCAATAATCCATTTGTATTCGGCTTTTGAATCAGAAACAGTGTTCTCTTCTGCTATGAAACCGGCATTCTGAATCAGCGGAGTTAAAAAACCAATCAGCCGTTGTTCAGCTTCTTTATCAATGCTGGTGACAAAATCATTGATGCCTTTTTGTTCAATCTTGTCAAGGGTGATTTTCTTTTGCTGTTGTTGGATAAATTTCCCGGTCTGTACAACAATTTGGGTGACCTGGGTGCATAAAAATTTTAAATTCATTGACTTACTTCTTTGGAGATAAAAATACCATTTTCATTGATGCTTTCCAAATAAACATGCTTTATGCGATTGATCAGCTTTTTGTCTTGGGGAACGGCTACGCGCAGGTAGTTATCAGTAAATCCGTGGATGTATCCGTTTTGGACGGATGATTCGAAAAGCACCGGCCGTGTCTGATTTTGCTGGGACTTGTAAAAACAGGCTTCTTTTTCCCTGCAAAGCTGATGAAAAGCATGGCTGCGTTTTTTGCGGATGCTGTGAGGCACTGCCGGTTTAATTTTTAGGGCAGGAGTATTTTCCCGCTCGGAATAAGTGAATACATGAACAAAGGAAACATCCAGACTTCTGACAAATTCCAGGGATTCCTGAAACAGGATTTCGCTTTCTCCGGGAACCCCGACAATGAGGTCTATACCTATGAAGGCATCAGGGTCTGTTTTTTTTATTTTGCTGATTCTGCCGGCAAAAAGGCGGGTGTCGTATCTGCGACGCATGAGCCTGAGCATACTGTCTGATCCGCTTTGCAGGGGAATGTGAAAGTGAGGCATGAACTTCGGGTGAGAAAGGACGAATTCAATGATTTCATCATCGAGCAAATCCGGTTCTGTACTGGAAAGTCTGTATCTGTCTATATCATCAATCCCGCCAAGTGCTCTGAGAAGCTGCAGGAAGGTTTCTCCTGTACTCTTTCCAAAATCAGCAATGTTGATGCCTGTCAGTATGATTTCCCGGAAGCCCCGTTCAGCAATTCTACGGGCTTGTTCTACCAGTTCATTGACCGGCAGGTTACGGCTTTTACCCCGTGCCAGCGGGATTGTACAATAGCTGCAATGATTGTCGCAGCCATCCTGAACTTTAAGAAAACTGCGTGTGCGTTCTCCTGCAGACCAGGCAGATAAGAAGCCGGTGGATTTGCGGATATCAGAATGCAGAATTTTTGTTTTACTTTGTTTTTCAAGCTTATCGCCCATCTCTGCAATAAGGTTTTTTTCACCGGCACCCATGATGTAATCCACTCCCTCTATGGCAGAAATTTCATCCGGCTTGAGCTGAGCATAGCATCCCGTTACGACAATAATGGCATGCGGATTTGTGCGCATAGCTTTTTGAATTGCCTTCCTGCTTTTTTTGTTGGCAGTTTCCGTTACAGAACAAGTGTTGATGATGTATATGTCAGCTTCCTGCCTGAAAGGTACCAGATGATATCCGTATGGTTCGAATCCTGCGGCCATGGCAGAAGCTTCAGCAAAATTAAGTTTGCAGCCAAGAGCATAATATGCAATGCGTTTATTTATCATCAACCGGCTGTGTTTGACAGTTCATCTTTGAGAAAGTCTGCCGTGAATGTGTTTGCTTTTTTGACAATTTCTTCAGGTGTTCCAGTGGCCATCAGTTCTCCACCATTTTTGCCACCTTCCGGCCCCAAATCAATGATGTGGTCGGCCAGTTTGATTACATCAGGATTGTGTTCAATAACAAGAATGGTATTGCCTTTATCAGCCAATTGTCCCAGTACATTCATCAGCACCTGCACATCTTCAAAATGTAGCCCCGTGGTCGGCTCGTCAAGGATGTAGAAGGTCTTGCCGGTATCTTTTTTCATTAGTTCTGATGCCAGCTTTACACGTTGTGATTCACCTCCCGACAGACTGGTTGAGGACTGTCCAAGTGTGATGTAGCCCAGGCCTACATCCTGCAAAACTTTCAATTTGTTTTGCAATTTGGGGATGTTTTCAAAAAATTCGACAGAACGGTTAACCGTTAGATTGAGTACATCGTTGATGGATTTTCCCCTGTAGCGCACCTGCAGCGTTTCTTTATTGTATCTTTTACCATGACATTCGCTGCATTCAACATAGACATCGGGCAGAAAATTCATTTCAATTGGTATGCTTCCGGCACCTTTGCATGTTTCGCATCTGCCGCCTTTGACATTGAATGAAAACCTGCTAAGCTGATAGCCACGGATTTTGCTTTCGGGCAGTTGAGCAAAGAGTTTTCTGATATCAGTAAAAATACCGGTATAGGTAATGGGGTTTGATCGTGGGGTGCGTCCCAATGGGGCCTGGTTGACTTCAATGACCTTGTCAATATTTTCAAGGCCGCGTATTTTGTCATAATCCAGTGGCATCTGATGGGATCTGTAAAAATGTTTGCTGAGGGCAGGGTAGAGCGTGTCGTCGATTAAACTTGATTTTCCCGAACCCGATACCCCGGTAATACAGAGAAGCTTGCCAAGAGGAAAGCTTACATCAATATTTTTCAGATTGTTGCCCCGGCATCCTTTGATTGTGAGCTTTTTGCCATTGCCTTTTCTGCGTTTATCAGGCACATGAATCCGCTTCCTGCCTGACAGATAATCTGCAGTCAGACCTTCACTCTGCCTGACTTCTTCGGGAGTTCCCTGAGCCATGATCCTGCCTCCGTAATTGCCGGCTCCCGGTCCCAGGTCCAGTACATGGTCAGCGGCTTCTATCATAGCCTGATCATGCTCCACTACCATAATTGAATTGCCTTTGTCACGCAGGTTTTTGAGTGAATTGATGAGCCTGTGATTGTCTCTCTGATGAAGTCCGATACTGGGTTCATCAAGGATATACAAAACATTGACGAGCTGTGATCCTACCTGAGTTGCCAGCCGGATACGCTGGGCCTCCCCGCCTGATAAACTTTTTGCGGGACGGTCAAGGGCCAGGTACTCCAACCCGACATCCAGCAGGAAGCCCAGCCTGCTGCGGATTTCTTTCAGCACTTCGGTGGCTATTTTCTTTTGTTTTTTACTGAGGTGCTCTTCTACTGTCTCAAACCAGGCGGAAAGCTCCGTGAGCTCCATATGTGCCAGTTCTGCGATGTTTTTATCATGTATGCGGAAATGCAGGGATTCCTTTTTCAGGCGTTGCCCCTTGCATACCGGACATGTTTTGTTGTGTACAAATTGCTCACTCCACTTGTTTTTGCTTTTGAGGTTTCGCTCCTCGCCGGATTTTTTTTCCAGCAGACTGACGATCCCGTCAAAACGAAGCTCATATTTGGATTCTCCACCCAGGGGGGTGTTTTGCAATAGCAGCGGTTTTTCTGTGCCATAAAAAATTTCATTTATGGCTTCCTCCGGCAGTTTTGACAATGGGGTGTCAAGATTGGCATTGTACCGTTTTACCAAAGCTTCAAGTTGCCAGAACAGCAACATATTTTTGTATTTGCCAAGAGGTGTAATACCACCCTGTCTGATACTCAGCTCCGGATTGGGGATGATTTTTTGGGGATCAAAATCCTTTACCACACCCAGTCCGCTGCATTTTGGACATGCTCCTTCGGGGGAATTGAAGGAGAAACTATGGGGTGCGGGTTCATTGTATGAGATCCCCGTGTCGGGACACATTAAGTGTTTGCTGAAAAATCGGGTTTGCTCATTTTCAATGTCATACAGCATGGCAATGCCTTCACCCATATCAAGTGTCAACTCCAGACTCTTTTTTAGTCTGCCCAGGCTTTTTTCATTGATTTTCAGCTTGTCAACCACTACCTCCACATGATGAATTTTGTAGCGGTCAAGCATCATGCCCGGGCTGATGTCTGTTATTTTACCATCTACCCGTACCTGCAAAAATCCTTTTTGACGAATGCGTTCGAACAATTCCTGATAATGTCCTTTTCTGCCGCGAACGACGGGGCTTAGCAGTATGATCTTTTTGTTGTTGTAGTCGTTTCGTATGATCTCCCGGATTTGATCTGTACTGTATCGTACCATTTCCGCTCCTGTTTTGTAGGAGTATGCTATACCGGCCCTTGCATACAGCAGCCTCAGGTAATCATATATTTCCGTGATGGTTCCTACCGTAGAGCGGGGATTTTTGCTTGTCGTTTTCTGTTCTATGGCAATGACAGGGCTAAGACCTGTGATTTTGTCCACTTCGGGACGTTCCATCTTACTGAGAAATTGTCTGGCATATGCCGAAAAAGTTTCCAGGTAACGGCGCTGCCCTTCGGCATATATAGTGTCAAAAGCCAGTGATGACTTCCCGCTTCCACTGAGTCCGGTTACAACCGTAAGCTTATATCGCGGAATACTGCAGGAGATATCTTTTAGATTATGGGCTCTGGCACCCTCAATGTCAATGTATGTTTCCATCTGCTTCATCAGCCTTCCTGTGATCTTTGATTACTAAGCACAAGAGATTTCTTTTGTTTATTCTTTTTCGCTTTGGGGTACAGCAGGTTTGCAGGGTCGCACATCCGGATCAGGCAAGAGTATTTTATATTCTTTACCTGTTCTGTTTGTCAGAAAAGTATTGGTGAGCCATGGATTGAATTCTTTGAGAATTTTATAATTCACCCCTTGTTGAAAAGCAAAATCCACGAGATCTGTGATGGTTGTATCAACAATCATCGTTCTGTGTTTGTGTTCAGCATATTTATCTACGGTCTTTAGCATAAAGCCATAGCTTTCATGATCGGGCATGATGGTTTTCATTGCCAGAATTCTGTACACATATCTTGCTGTTTCGGCATTCAGATAAAGATCGTAATAATTGTCTACCTGCTGTTCATTAACACGACGTTTTAAACCGGATTTCCCCATATTATAGGCAGCCGCTGCAAGTGTCCAGCTCCCAAAAATATCATATGCTTCCTGCAGGTATTCGCAGGCTGCCTGTGTGGACTTTTCAAGACTGTATCGTTCGTCAACATAGGAGTTGATCTCCAGCCCATGTTCCCTGCCGGTAGATTTCATAAACTGCCAAAAACCTTTGGCTCCGGCTGGGGAAGTTACATTTTTCAGACTGCTTTCTATCACACACAGGTACTTGAAATCCTCAGGTATGTTGTTGGCTTTCAGTACGGAATCAATGTATGGGAAATAGCGTTCTGCACGTTTAAGTATCTGTATTGTAGAAGAGTGGTAATAGGAGTTTGTAATCATTTCTCTGTCAAGACTTTCTCTGACATCATAGAGATGCAGAGGTACGGACTCACCGGCAAATTCCATTTTTTCCGGAATCAAGGGTTGTTTTGCCGCATAAAAGTTGTTTTCCACAACGGTTTTGCTGTCCGGTGGCGGTAGTTGTTCACTTGAGCCAAGGAACAACTGCATCACAACAAAACCTCCCAGCATCACTATTACCAGGTAGATCGGAAAATTAATAAAAAATCGTCTTTTTTTTGTCATTCTTATTATTTGGGTTTTACAATTTTTGTCAAACTAAACAAGCTGACAAAGATAATAAAAGCCCATGTAAAACACGACCAAAACCATAATGAATTCCAGTTTGGTGTGTTAAGAATGATGTAGCAAGCCAGTGCTGTTGAAACAGTATTGATGGCAAACAGTAGTCCGGCCACTTGTCTGTCACTCAGTCCTGCATATGACAGGTAATGTGTTGTGTGATCCCTGCCGCCCACAAAAGGAGATTGTCCGCGCATCAGGCGGTTGATGGTAACGGTAGTGGTATCGGAAATCGGAACAATGAAGGCGAGAAGTACAATCATTGCCTGTTTGCTGTTGTATCCGAAACTGCTTGCTTCTATCGGCATTGCATTCCAGAAATAAATGATTCCCAAAAAGGCCAGAACTGCTCCCAGGAACTGGCTCCCGTTGTCTCCCATATACATTTTTGAAGGATGCCAGTTGAAGTAAAGAAAACTGAGGCTTCCGGCTATTATAAAAAGCATCAAAAATGGCATAAAGCCTGTCTGGCCGTTCAAAAGAATCAGTGCAAATACACCGCCAAAAATGGAGAGGGAAACAAGGTTGGTGATGGAGTCCATATTGTCCAGCATGTTGATGGAATTCATGATGCCGACAACCCATAAAACAGTAATGCCATAGTTTACTGCCGGAATGGGGGATATTTTAATGAAAATGCCGAAGGAAATCAGGATGACGGCATTAAGTATTTGTACGAAAAATTTGAAATAAGGTGGTGTGCTGATCAGATCATCAGAGAGCCCCATCAGAAACGAAATGATAACAATCAGAAACAATGCTATATACCTTTCTTCAAAGGCCATATTTCTGTCAATCAGTAAAATATATACCAGAAAGGCGAGGATAAATAAAACAAAAAAAGTGATGCCACCGAAAACCGGTTTTGACTGGCTGCTCCAGCGTATAGCAGACTTGTTGGCCTTTTTAACCAGAAATCTTATTGGCCTGTTCAGGAAAAATTTATTCAGAGCATAACCCGTAATTAATGCCAGTAAAAATGTAACAATAAGCAGCAGAGAAGGATTCAGATTCATTGGTTTTTGCGTTTTTTGTTAAAAATGCGTTTGATGCTAAATCTTCGTCTTTTTCTGCCTGGCTCATCATAGTAATCGTTACTTTTGATATAATCTTTATATCCGTAGGAGGGACCATACCCGTAGGAATATCCGTAATGGTAGCCATATCCGTACCCGTATTTTCCTGATGATTCGTCCATGCCGTTGAGAATAAGGCTCAGGTTGGTCAGGGATTTGCTTTCGGCCAGGTTGTTGATATATGATATGAATGTCCTTGGTGAGTGGCTTGCTCTGGTAATGTACAGTGCATAGTCAGAATCCTGGAAAGATCTGATGGCATCGGTTACAATACCAACCGGCGGAGTATCAATGACAATGTAATCATAGCGTTGTTTCAGATCCTCCAGCATCTGGTTAAATCTCTTTGTAAGAATGAGTTCCGATGGATTGGGGGGGATCGGGCCGGAAGTGAGCAGGTCCAGTGTGTTGATTTCCGTTTTATGTACACATTCCTCAATGGAGTGCTTGTTGATGAGTATGGTACTGATGCCTTTGTTGTTTTCGCAGTCAAATGACTTGTGTAGTCGGGGCTTTCTCAGGTCAAGATCAAGCAAAACCACTTTTTTGTTTGTCATTGCAAGTATTCCGCTCAGGTTGATGGCTACAAATGTTTTGCCTTCACCCGAAATGGTGGAAGATATCGTGATGACAGATGATTTTTCCTGTTCCACCAGAAACTCCATATTGGAGCGGATGTTCCTGAAAGATTCTGTCAACATGGACTTTGGATTCTTATGCACCAGCAGCCTGGAGTGTTCTGACTTATATGAATGCAATGGGATGGCACCTATCACCGGAATGTCCGTGAAATTGGCAATTTCCTGTATTGTGCTGATTTTGTTGTAAAAAAGGTAGCGGATAAGTATGATCAGGAAACTGATAAAAATAACCAGCAGGATGACCATGAGGGCAACATTTTTTCTGGAGGGCTTCAGCCTGTAGCGTGGTACAGTGGCATTTTCCAGTATGGTGTTGTCAGAAACATAGCCTGCCTGGCTGATCATGTATTCAGCCTTTTTTTGAATCAGCTGATGATAAAAGTTCTCATTGATATCAAATAAGCGCTGAAGTCTGGAATATTCAATTTCCTGATAAGATGAATCACTGTATGCTTTGGCTTCAATCTCCCGGATTTTCCCCTGGTAGTTCTCTCGGCTTTGTTCCAGTTGATCTATATTGGATTTCAGGAAATCAATAATCTGCGTTTTTTTTGTGGCAATCTGTTTATCAATGGTTTTGATTTTGTGATTCTCCTCTGTCACATCGTTGAGCAAAATGCTGCGTTGATTGTACAGGTCCAGCATGGAATTGAGCATGCTTTTCATGAACGATTCACTGTGTGTGCCACTAAGTAAGGCCATCAATTCATATACATTGACGTCTTCTTCTGATTTGATCTCATTGGCTATATGCCGTAATGTGCGGATTTCAAATTCCAGATTGATGGATTCATTTTCAAGATCTGTTATGCGGGAAACAGCTGTCGGAAGGCCCCTAGTATTGTAATTTCCCTGCTGTTGGTTTTGATTGATGATGCTGCTGCCGGTAATTTTATTGTTTTTCTTAAAATCATGCAATTGTTTTTCCGTAGAATCCAGTTGCGTAAAAACAATGTCTAATTGCTTGTCAATATAGGTAATGATATTGTTGGCTCCTTCTTTTTTCTTTTCAATATCATATTTGATAAATTCCGAACTGATGGTGTTGACAACATCGGCGGTTTTTCGTGCATTTTTATCAATGAAACTTATTTCTATAGTACCTGCTGACTTGTTTAGAATATTTATGCTCAGGTTGTTGGAGTATTTGCTGAGAATTTTCTTGGCAGAATTGATGACAAAATAATATCCGCTTTTATTTAGCTGATTCTGGTAAAAATTAATTTGATCATAATCTGATACCTTAATTTTTATTTGCCCACCTTCGATATCATGCCACTTGTTTGGCTCCAGTTTGAATTCGTATTTCCTGCCTGAAATTTCATATTTAATCAGAATATTACCCTGACTGAATTCCAGCCTGATTTCATTGTCAAGCAGAGACTGGTTGGTGATTTGATAGTTTACTTCAAAGGGAGAGCTCCGGTACAATTCATTGGAAAGAAAGGTTCCTTGTTTATAATAGGATACTTCCAAAGGCAGTAAATGAAAACAGCGTTTCAGAAATTCTTTGGAACGGATAAGCTCAATGACAGGGTCCAGGCCTGTTTCGTACATGTCATCAATGCCCAGTATCTCATTGGTCTTGTTTTTTGTGCTGACTTGTAATACGGAGCTGGATTGATATACCGGGGGAGTGTATCTGATGTATAAAAAACCAGTAATAATACCTGTTACCAGGCAGATACCAATGATCCAGAGACTCTTTCTTAACACCTTCATAAAGGTGAAAAAGTCAAATTTCTGATTGATGACGGGTATCTTTCGCTGGTTCATAAAAGCCTAATTTGCAATAAAAAGTCCATACACTGTCAGTCCTGTAGTCAAAAGCGTTAAATACGGGCTTATTTCTGTAAGAACACGGTTTACATATTTCGGTTTACTTTCCACATAAATTACATCATTGGCCTGCAGTAAAATGTTGGTGTCCTGCAATTCTTTCAGTGCTGATACATCATAATAGTATACCTTGGGGTCGCCGGTCAAATCACCGCGGATGAGTTTTATGCGGTATGCTTTACTGATATCTGTGATGCCGCCTGACTGGGCCAGGGCTTCAATAAGTGTTAGATTTTCTGATGGAATGGTCAATACTGTTCCACTGGTGCCTCCGTCTTTGAAAATAATTACTTTCCGGTTGGTTACTTCCATCAAAACAAAAGGCTCCTGATAATATTCCGAGTACTTTTCCTCAAGAAAGGTTTCTGCCTCACGGATTGTCATACCGGAAACCTTCACCCTCCCCAGTGTTGGAAGTTTGATCAGCCCATCGTATTCTACAAGATATTCCAGTCCACGCTGTCTTTCATTTGAATTACCGCTGCCACCGGATCTTTGGTCATTCGCCAGACCCACCAGAGCAAAACCTTCGTTGGTGGTTATTCTCAAAGCAAGTTTGTCAAAGGGTTTGATTTTATATTCTTTCTGACTGCTTTCAAATTCTGCCAGTGGATAATCATCCTCGATCTGAAACATCTCAGATGGCCTGAGAACCTGACATGACTCAAATCCCATGATTATCAGCATGAAGCTAAAAAGTATGATGATTTTCTTTTTGTCCCTGAGCATATGCCGTTCATTTTATCTTTTCAAAAGTAATAAAAATGATGAAACAAAAGCCAGCTAAGGCATTAATTGATTGTAAAGCTTTGACATATCCTCTACAAGCCTTGTATAGTGAAATTTGTCTTTCACAAAAGGCCACCCCTGTGTTGCCATATGTTTTCTGAGTGTTTCATTGTTAATCATTTCAACTAGATTTTTGAAAAAGCCTTCCAATTGGTTGTTTTCAGAAAGTAAAGCTGTTCTGCCAGGTATTACTGCGTTCTCAATTCCTCCTACATTGGTGGATACAATCGGTGTATTGGCTGCCTGGGCTTCAATCAGGCTTACAGGTGTTCCTTCATTATGCGAAGTGAGACAGGCAATATCCAGCCCTGCAAACGCCCAGTCGATATTTTTTATCCATGAAGTGAAGTTGACCTCAGCGGTTAAGCCTTTGGCAGGATTTTCACTGACAGTCAAACCAATGTTTCTTGCCTGAGCAATCAGTTTCTCTTTAAGCTCCCCGTCACCTATGATATAGGCTTCAAATTTTTTATTGGTAACTTGCCTGGCCCTGGCCAGTGCATTGATGAAAAGTTCATGATTTTTTACGCTGACAAGGCGTCCCACAATGCCAATGGAAACAACATCATCAGCAATGCCGTAATGCTCCCTGAAGCTGTGTCGTTTTGAACAATAATCTGTTTGAAATCTTTCCAGATCGAAACCCAGGGGAATCACACTGATATTCTTCTCTCCAGCTATGCCATGGTCAATGGAAAGTTCTTGCTTTTGAATGTCACTGATGGCAATGATTTTGGTTGTTTTTTTTGCCAGATTTCGCTCTATGCCCTTGTAAAATCTTGATTTTGATTTGCTGAAATAGGAATGAAAAACGTGACCATGAAAGGTATGTACGATGACAGGAACATTTTGCCGGCTGGCTGCCAGCCGACCAAGTACACCGGCTTTTGAAGCATGGGTATGTACAATATCAGGCTGATACCTTTTAATGATGTTTTTGATTTTCTGATAGGCAAGATAATCATTGCGGTAGTTGATTTCCCTTTGCATTTCAGGAATGATGATGGGATGCAGACCAAGGTTTTGTACTATGTAATTTGAGGAGCCCTCAGACTTGCCGTTCTTACCTCCGATCAGCAGGGTTTCAAATTCCGGTGTCATATATTTGCTCAGGTAGGCCACATTGTAGGTAGGGCCACCGAGGTTAAACCGGTTGATTATTCTTAGTATTTTTGGCATTAGATAATGGTTTTTCTGTACCAGTTTTGAAATACCAGCAATGCCCAAATGCGGGCATGTATGTCTCCCGGATTTTTGCTGTGCAGTTGCCTTTTCATCTGCATGACAGCTTCAGGCTGGAAAATCCCCTGTTCTTCCAGAAATTCCCGGTTAAATACTTCTTTTTCAAGCTTGCCTGCCAGGTCATTACGGAACCATTTCAGCAAGGGTACTTCAAAACCCTGTTTGGGTTTTTTTAGCAGTTCTGCAGGAATCTCTCCGGCAAAACTGTCCTTTAATATGCGTTTTTTGGTTGATTGATACAGCTTATACTCAAATGGCAAGCTGAATGCAAAGTCCACCACGTGATGATCAAGGAAAGGTGTTCTTACCTCCAGGCTGTTTGCCATTGACATCATATCCACCTTATAAAGCATGTCATATGGCAATACCATTCGCATATCCGTATGCAGAATTTCCTGCAAATCATCAGGACGGGCTTTGATGTTGCTCAGTAAACTGCTTTTTCTGGCATGATAGCTTTCCATATCAGGCTGCAGCCTGAGTAGTGCTGATACGTTTTTTTCATTGCTGAGGCTACACCACAGCCAGTACCTTTCTTCGGCCTTGAGCTGCAGTCCGGCGGAATATCGGTTGATTTGCCTTAGCCGGTTGCTGATCTTTCCCTGCCTTGATTGCGGGAGTGATTTCCACAGAAAACCGCCGGCTTTAAGCATGCGGTTGCCGGGACTTTTCCCGGCGGCTCTTTTGTGAGCCAGATGTTTGTTGTATCCGGCAAAAAGCTCATCAGCACCATCACCACTGAGGGCAACCCTGACATCTTTGGCTGTAAGTTTGCTCAAACTGTATACCGCGAGTGCTGAAGAATCTGCAAATGGTTCATCGAGATAGTTCAGTACCTCAGGAAGGTCATTCAGCATATCCTGATTGCTGATTTTGAAACTGTGGTGATTTGTGTTGAACTTTTTTGCCAGCATTTCTGCCTTTTCAGTTTCGTCAAACCAGGCTTCGTCTTTGAACCCCAGTGAGTAGGTATGCAGGTTCTTGCTGTGCTGTGTTGCCAGGGCAGTCACTACAGAAGAGTCTATGCCGCCACTGAGAAAAGTACCCAGGGGAACATCCGACATCAGCCTGCGGCTGACAGAATTGTCAAGCTGCTTTCTGAGTTCAGTGATGGCTTCCTCGTATGAAAACTCCGGTGTCTGGCCAATCTCCGTCCGGGGAAGCCGGTACCATGTGTTTTCTGTAATGCCTTCACGTGTAATAATCATACTGCTGCCCGGTCTGAGCATAAAAACATCCTGTAACATACTCCGGTTGTCCGGAATGTAATTGAGCTGAAAATAAGCATACAGGCTGGCAGTGTCCAGGTCTCTGGGTACAGGATAGGACAAAAGTGCCTTCATTTCAGAGCCAAAGGCCAAAAAATCATCCCCATGATAATAGTACAGAGGCTTTATACCCATTCTGTCACGGGCAATGAAAAGCTGCGATTTGTTACTGTCCCATATGGCCAGAGCAAAGCAACCATTGATATATCTGACAAAGTCAGTGCCGCACTTACGGTACAATTGAAGTACCACTTCTGCATCTGATTCAGTGGTGAATTCATAGCCCTCGTGCCGGAGCTCTTTTCTGAATGATTTGTGATTGTAAAACTCCCCGTTGAAAGCAACGGCTATTCTGCCGTCCCTGCTCAGGAAAGGTTGATTGCTTTGTTCTCCCGGGTCAATGATTGACAGCCTTGAATGTCCGATACTCACCGGACCATCACTGTGGGTTAATTGAATGTCCGGGCCACGCATTTTTAGCGTTTCCACTGCATTTTGCGTGTACCTGTCAAAATCTGTACCCGCCTGGTTGAACGAAAATACACCTGTTATTCCACACATAAATAATTGTTTATCTGGTCAGATACCTTTGTATCTACCTTGCTAAAATAAGAAAAATTATTCTAACTGATGGTCTTTTTTTTTTTCCCGGGCCTACAGTATGTTTTAATAAGCGGATTTTGGGAGATGTTTTATTCACCAACTGTCAGCTTCTTTGTACCACCCTGCGTATTTCACATAATTATTTGCGATTCTTTCATTCATCTCATGACTCTGTTCCGGATCAACATCTTTGATTTTTTTGGCAGGTATGCCTGCATAAACAGAGTAGGGCTCCACTTCAGTGCCGGCTTTTACAAGGGAGTTGGCCGCGATGATGGCATGTTTCCCGATCACAGCATGATCAAGAATGGTGGCACCTATGCCAATGAGTGCGAAATCATGAATTTCAGCCCCGTGGATAGTAACGTTGTGAGCAATGCTCACTTTATCTCCAATCTGTATGGTTGATTTTTTGAATAAAGTGTGAAGCACAGCACCATCCTGAATGTTTACATTGTTTCCGATATTTATGGAATTTACATCACCCCGAAGCACAGTGTTGTACCAAATGCTGCAGTTGTTGCCAATCTTAACGTCTCCAATAATGACCGCTGTTTCTGCCAGAAAACAGTCTCTGCCAATTTGCGGACTGATGTTGCGTACTTTTTTTATAAGTGCCATATGATGATTTTTTTAAAGATAATGTTTTAATCTGAAATCTTTGTCTTTATTTTATGAACAAAAAAGCAGCCCGCCTGTTTAGCACTTTTAGAAATTTATGAATAAAATAAAATATTTTTACAAAAAGCATCCCCTTGCCTTTTGGTTGACCATGGTCGGCTTATTGGCAGGTTTTTTGTATTACTACTACGTGGGTTGTGCCAGTGGAGCCTGTCCGCTAAAAAAATTGTGGTATTACGATATGGCGCTTGGCGGCTTGCTGGGTTGGGTTATTGGAGACAGTATTGATACATGGATAACTAAAAAGAGAAATAAAAATGAAAAATCCGGGTAAATTATCGTTGACAGTTTTGTTTGTGGCCTTATTATTTGCTTCTGTAATGTCATGCGGTGCAGGTGAACCTGACGGGGATGTGATTGTGGTTGAGAATGATGAAGAATTCTATGAACACATAAAGGCTGACCAACCAGTCGTGGTGGATTTCTATGCCGACTGGTGCCGGCCCTGTAAAATTCAGGGACCCATTGTGAGCGAGCTAAGTACAGAAATGAAAGATGAGATTCGTGTCCTGAAACTGGATGTGGATGCCTTTCCCAGAATCGCTGCCAAATATCAGGTAAGAAGCATTCCCACCATCATTATTTTTCAGAAAGGACAAGTAATGTGGAAAGAAATCGGACTGCAGCAAAAAGAAACACTTCAGGCGGCTGTAAGTAAGCAACTCTCGAAAAAAGAATAATATCTGTTGTTTTTGACTTTGATGTTTTTGTGCTAATTTAGCAAAAAATGTCCAGTAAGATATCATATGGAAAGGCTATGTTGGCCGGATGGATTGCTGTTGCAGGCAATATCTTGCTTTTTGCCTTAAAGCTTTGGGCAGGTGTTGTCAGTGGTAGTGTTGCACTCATGGCAGATGCCTGGCATACACTTAGCGATTCCGCTTCGTCCATTGTTCTGCTCGTGTTTTACAAAGCAGCCAGTAAGCCTCCCGATATGATGCATCCATACGGACATGGACGGTTTAGGTTGGTGGCTTCAGTGATTATCGGAGTGATCCTTATTGTGATTGGTGCAAATTTTGGTGTTGAAGCCATCAAAAAGCTGATTTCCAGAGAAGCAACGGAATTCGGAACCCTGGCCATTGTCGTTACCATCATTTCCCTGCTGGTGAAAGAAGGCATGGCTCAGTATTCTCTGTACGTGGGCAAAAAACTTGATTCTTTGACTCTAAAGGCAGATGCCTGGCATCATAGAAGTGATGCCATATCCTCATTGGTGATTTTGATTGGAATCATGTTTCAAAAGTATGCCTGGTGGATTGATGGTGTGCTGGGGATTCTCGTTGCCCTGGTAATATTTTATACAGCCTGGCACATCATAGTCAAAGCAATTGATGTGATTTTGGGAAGAAAACCTGATGGAAATCTTGTAAAACAAGTAAGGGAAATTGCCAACAATGTTGCCGGCTTCGATGTACTTTCCCACCATTTCCATGTGCATTCATACGGCGACCACGATGAACTGACTTTTCACATCTCAATGCCTGGTGAAATGTCCCTGTATCAGGTAAATGAAATTCAAAAAAAAGTATGTGTGGCTATCAGAGAAAAACTTGATGTCGAACCAACCATTCAGGTGGATGCAAAATAATTACAGGCTCATACTGCTTTTGTTGGTAACCGCCTGGCCTTTGCTGACTCATGCTCAGGATTATCCTCATATCAGGATGATGGCAAAATACAACGATTACAGGGAAAGGCTGGAAAATGAATTTTTGATTGTCAGTGAAGATGTGGAATATTATGGCGTGAATATTCCTGCCGTGGACAGGCGTACCAACAAATGGGGCCGCGATATCCTGGGCTGGAGTGATGGGAACAGCAACTTTAACAATTACATATCTTTCCTGGTGACAGAGATCGAATTGTTAAAACGAAACAAAGAAACCTATGAGCACAGCCTTGCCCAATTATATTATGCCATGCTGGCTCTGGAGCGCCTGGATTTGTATTCGGAATATAATTTGCGTACATATCACAACAAAAAAATTCTGTATGAAGGTGATTCTATCAGTAACTATATCCGTTATCCCGCAGATATCAATGGTTTTATGATCCGTGATGATGTGAGTTTTGGATTTTGGCAGGCTCATCATAAACATTTCGGATTTGAATTGGGTGAAGCGGATGAGCAACATACAGGAACCAACCGTTACAAATCCATTTTTCAGGAGGGCACAATTCCAATGCAGGGCCTTAGTCAGGATGTGATAGTACATCATCTGGAAGCCTTGGCTATCATGGAACACTTTATGGACAGAGAGTCGGTTAAGGAGATCCCGGTGCGGTTTGAAAATGATATGATACCGGAATACCTGAGGTCCAAAGGCATTATGACAGGGGATACAATTGATTTCAGAAGCTGGGCAAAAGACATGAGCCTTCGCTTGTACAGCAACCTGCATCAGGATGAAAAACAGGCATCCATGGTTTTTAAACCCTGGTATGGCATGGGTAAAATCCGGCCCGTAGAGTTTTTTAAACTGATGGCTACCCGCTGGTATATTATGAATCCCGTAACGGAACATCCCGTGCGGGAAGGCTCTGGTGAAGATTTTGGAATTCTGGTGAATGCATACGGATTTGCTGAAACTGTGCAGGAAATTACCGGCAGAAATGATTTGCATTTTGAAGGTTCCGGCCGGGGATTTACAAAATGGCTTTTTGAAACGGTGTTTTATAAAGAGTTGAAATTGCCTTTCGGAGCAGCCATTGCATTACCGCGCAACTGGGATGATAATAAAACCCGTTCACTTGCAGCTTTTGGCAATGTCCACGGGCAGCGCGAACCTGTGATTGAAGCCCTGCGCAATCTTGGAAACCCTGAAGAATACCGCTACTATGTGCTGACCAATTACCTGCTCAACAAAGAGGGGCTAAAGGATTACTACAAAGGAAGTGAAGCATGGGTTGCTGACTCTGCCTGGTTTGCCGATTTGCTGCTTGAAGCTCCTGAAAATGGTCCTTTTTCCGATACCACAAAAAAAGGATACTCAGTGCATTGGTGTACATCTTCACGTATTGTCTGGCCCACCACAGTACCTACACGCAGGGCCGAAGCCGATTATGATTTTGCCGGCATGGATTACCTGATGCTGCATAACCTTTATCGCCTGGTGTTTTACGATGAAAATTATTTTCTTTATTATCCGCCTGTGCGAAAGAAAACAGCAGTTTCCGATGTGAAAGATTCTGAAAGGAGACAAATCAACAGTATGTTTTATATCCATGCTCCCGATGTTGAAACATCCCGTGACGATAAAAAAAACATGAAAAAAATGCATCACCGGAAAGAAAAGCAGCAAATTCATGAACTCAATGATCAGCCACCTCGCTGATGCTGTCAGTATGATTTATGTATTCGATGATCTCTTCAGGTAACATGTAATATTTTCTTTTATAACTGATGTACGCAGGACAGGCCTGACTTTTGTTGTTAACATAGTCGGTGAATGTGTACACCTGCCAACCCAGTCCGTGTTCAATGGCCTGTTGGTCAACCTGATGTTCCAGCTCTTTTCTGTATTTTGGACTGAAAGCATATTTTATTCCCATCCCGATAATTTCCAAAGAACTCATCTTGCTGAAATCCAGAATATGAGATAATTCATGGCCAAGCAGCCCGATGCGTGCATTGTATGGTAAATTACGGTAATAAACTGATTTTTCCGGTTTGTTTTTGTCATTGACAAATATTTGATATGATCTGTTTTCAGGTTTTTTAAATACGGAAAAGAATTTTGGCCGCGTGGCTGCAGTTGTTTTGATGGCTTTTTCTTTAAAATAGATTTCCGTATCATACAGATCCGGATATTGGGCTAAAGCTGTGTAGAATGCCGGTGCGTAGCTGGTATCAATACTTACGTCACGGGTGATGCTATCGCTCAGGCTGTCAGCTACCTCGGGCCAATTATCCTTTTCGTACAGGCATGAATCCGGCAACTCCCGGGAAAAAAGCAATGAGCCGTTGAAGATTAATATACATAAAAACAAAACTTTACGCATAGAACAAAATTACAAAAAATGAATGTTTTTTACAATTCATACAATATGTTTGTTTGTGTATCTGTTAAATTATGTACCTTAGTAGGCATTTTATTGACGTTTATTGAACATTTATTAAAAACAATCAAAGTATAATATCATGTTACGTAATTTTGCTTTTTTGCTTGGTCTCGCTATTGTTGTGGGATTGCCTGTTTCAGGACAATCCATAAAAATCTCAGGAAGTCTATACGATTCCAAAAGTAAAGCTGCTTTGCCGTATTCAAACATCGTATTGCTCAATGCCCGGGATTCGGCTGTGGTGGGTAGCATGACAGATGAAAATGGCTTGTTTACGCTTTCCTGTGATAAAATGAGTGAACTTACGCTTGAAGCAAGTAGCCTTGGATATCGGAGTAAGCGCTGGCCTGTGGATATGTCTGGCGGGCGAAAAGTGGACATGGGAAAATTATACCTGAGCCCGGATACCACGGTGCTTTCGGAAGTGAATGTTGCTGCACAGAATAAGGTTGTGCAGAAATTCGACCGGAAAGTTTACAGTGTGGATGAGGAACAGAAAGCTGCATCCCGGGATATATATGATCTGCTGCGTGCTCTGCCGGGAGTTGTAGTAGATCAGGAAGACAATATCCGGTATAAAGGCAGCACCCCGGAAATATTGGTGGATGACATGCCTGCAGAATATATTTATCCTGATATAGCAATGATTCCAGTGGATAATGTGGAGAAAATTGAGCTAATTGATGCATCCATGCGGAGTGGAGGAGATGGTAAAGGCGGGATCATAAACATCAAACTAAAAAAGGCCACAACCGATGGTTTCAGTGGTGTGCTGAGCGGCAGAACAGGCACTCCGGATTTCGAAAGCCTGAGCTACTCCAACGGTTATATTAACCTGAATTATAAAAAAGGTGATTTTTTGATTTTTAATAATTTCTGGCTGTACGGAAACAATAACAGGGAAGAGGCAGTGACAGAGGGTGAAAGACGTGCAGGAGATATCCTTTATGATACCGAATCTGAGACCTTTAATCAAAATGCTTACCTGTATATGTATAATTCCTTTGGAGCACAATGGGAAATTACCGATAAAACCAAGTTGCTTATGGCTGCAGGGATGAACCGCTATACGTGGGACTCAGAGTCAGAATCAGAAAACCTCCTGTATCTTGATGATAACATTCATCAGCATTATCTGAAAACTTCAAATAACAATAATGAACGTCTGAGTACCAATGCCTATGCTTTTCTGCGGCACAGTTTTGACACTACGCTGCGGGAATTTACTGCCTATCTGCATTATTCCATGCCTGACCTGCGCAGTGAATCAGTATCAAAAAACGCTTACGATTACCTGGTTTTGGGCGGGAGTCCAGTGGATAACAGCAGTACATACCGCACTGTAAGTACAGATAAAGATGCCGGCTTCATGACTGGGATGTACTACAATCATCCTGTATCTGAAAATACGCGCTGGAACATGCGTTACCGGGGACGTTACAGTCCGGTTTTTTCCAATGAAAGTCAGCATTATGTTGATGGAGACCCGGTGATATCTCAATATGAAAATCAGGAAGGATATACGGTGAATCAGAGCCTGTCTTTCCGTTTCGGGACAAGACTGAATAAGTGGAAACTGGATGCTGGCCTTGAGCAGGAACATAAAGCATACCACCATAATTATGATCATTATACGGAAAGTCTGGAGGATACAAGCATCCGGGTACGAAAGCAGTATTTTAACCTGCTGCCATCTGCCACAATTCAATTTACGCTTGACAGCCTGCAGGATATTAAGCTGAGTTATTCCCGTTCCGTGCGTGTGCCCTGGGCTGGTTATCTGAGTGATTTTGTTGTGAAACGCAGTCCCACCTCCTGGAGCACCGGCAATCCCGATCTGGAACCTTCTGCCTACAACAATGTTTATCTGGGATACAATTATAACAAACCCCTGTGGAATATGTCGGCTGAGTTGTTTTACAGCCAGACCAACAATGAAGTTTCATACATGTCTTATCCGGTAAATGAGATACTTAGCATCAGGATGCCGGACAATATTGCCTTTCAGTCCAGACTGGGTGCAGATTTGTCTGCTTACCTGTCTTTTAATGGAAAATACAGCCTGAGTTTTTCATCCAGTATTTACCACAGTTATATTGATGCAGCCAGCCTTTCAGAAAGTCTGGAAGCCCAGGGAGTGCCTGTTGAAGAAATTGTCAAAAGGAATTACGGCTTTTCTGCCAAGCTGAATGGCAGTGTGAAAATTGCCAAAAGTACGTCCGGAAAGCTGTATTTGAATTATCAAAGCCGCGATGTCCGTTTTGACGGCTACGATTTTCCTTCCTTCAGCGCTATGGTCTCCTTTTCACAGCATTTTTTCGAGCGGAAACTTATGATTTCTCTGTCAGCCAGAAACCTGCTCACAAACCTTACACAACAAGGAAACTATAACAATTATGCCGGTGTGGAATCCACCCGTGAGGTGCTTTATTCAACAAGATACACGCCCGTTTTTAGTTTGTCTCTAAGATACAGATTTCGCCACGGTGACAGGAATACAGGAAGTGTCGGCCAGGGAATGGATTCCTAATGCAGGAGTTTTGATTATGTGAACATTTGTTCAAAAAGATTGGATTTTCTGATTAAACTGCTCACCTTTGCAGCATGACACGAAAAGAGCAGCGGAAGATTGTGCTGGAAGGGATGAAGCAGAACAAAGCCTATTCATACCTGATGCTGCTGGCACTTGTATCTGTGGCCGGTCTGCAGGCATGGCGCACACTGTTTAATAATTTTGCCGTTGATGAGGTTGGCCTGGGCGGTCTTGCCGTGGGAAGCATTCAGTCGATCCGGGAATTGCCCGGTCTGCTAACATTTTTTGTTGTATTTTTTCTCCTGTTATTTCGTGAGCACCGGTTTGCAGCCTGGGCCATTGTTCTGATGGGAGCCGGGCTTGCTGTAACGGGCTTTTTCCCGAGCTTCACAGGCCTCTTGCTTACTACCTTTGTTTTTTCACTCGGCTTTCATTATTTCGAAACTGTCAATAAATCACTCACACTGCAGCATTTTAGTACGGACGAATCTCCGCACATGCTGGCGCGATACAAATCTTATGGTGCCATTATTAACATCTTTGTCGGGATATTGATATGGTTTATTGCCGGCTATGTGGCAATGAAGTTCATTTACCTGGCATTTGGGCTTATCATCATTGGCCTGGGTGTATATGCTCTTAGCGACAGGCGTAATCTGGATGTTGTCATTAAGCAGCGCAAACGTTTGTTTATTAAGAAAAAATACTGGCTTTATTACCTGTTAAGTTTCCTAAGTGGTGCAAGGAGGCAGGTTTTTGTTGTCTTTGCCGTTTTTATGCTTGTCAAAAAGTATGGATTTTCGGTGCAGCAGGTATCCATACTTTATATTATTAATAATCTATTGACCTTTTTTGTTTACCCTTATATTGCACGGGGCATTGCGCGCTTTGGTGAACGAAAAATGCTTAGCCTGGAATACAGCAGCCTTTTCCTGGTTTTTCTCGGTTATGCTTTTATTGAGCAGGTATGGCTTGTACTTGTATTGTATGTAATTGATCACATATTTTTTGGCTTTGCCATGGGCATCAATACATATTTTCAGAAAGTTGCAGATCCGCAGGATGTTGCCCCGTCAGTAAGCACGGCTTATGCCATCAATCACATTTCTGCTGTTGTTATTCCGGTGCTGGGTGGTGCTCTGTGGCTGCTTAACTGGCGTATTCCTTTCATTGCCGGGGCAGGCATTGCTTTGCTGTCTTTGTTCTTTGTTCAGTACATACGTACAAATACGTAGTGGCGATTAGGCAAAAAAGCCTAAATTAAAAATAAGCATTACTACGTATGGGATAAATTCCGGCTTATATAACTTTGTAGATGTAGAATAATTGGTGCTAAAATAAAGAATATGGCTTGCTCCGTGGCCCCTTAGCGGAGATTAATGGTTAATGGTTTAGTTTAATTGGTTTTTTGATGGCCGCTCCGCCCCGGAGCGGCCATCTTTTGGTTTTACACTGATCAGGCTTCATCAAATTGGATTACTTCAACCGGACATTCTTCGGCAGCCTCTCTGATTTCATCTTCATTGGCCGCCAAATCTGCGCCTTCAATGATGATTGCTTCATCTTCTACTTTAAAAACATCCGGTGCAACTTCTTCACATACACCACATGCAGTGCATCCTTCTTCGATTCTTAAATTTTTAATAGCCATTATTTTTTGTTTTTAGGGGTTCATCATACTAAACCCCGAACGACCATATTGTTCAGGTTTTTTCGGATTTTTTATGTGTAAACTACCCAAACATTTGGTTCCGCAGCGGTAGTGCCGGCAGAGTAAGCCATTAATAAAGATTTTATTTTGCGCAATATCCGGTAAAGCAAGATGATTACACTTATATTCCCGAAATGAGCAGAAACGGATTTTTATGACTGTTGTTTTTTACTCGCTCAGAATTCTGACTTCTGTTCTGCGATTTTTTTGCCTGTTTTCCGGTGAATTATTGGGAGCGACGGGTTGGTTTTCACCATAGCCTTTGGCTTTTATTCTGTCACCATCAATGCCTCTTCTTATCAGCCAGTTCCGCACAGCTTCCGCACGGTTTTGCGATAAGGTCATATTGTTCTCATCGGAACCTACATCATCTGTATGTCCGGCAATTTCAATCCTGACAGAGGGTTTTAATTCGAGATACTCTTTCAACTCGTTCAGTTCTGCAGTGGAGGAGTGTTTGATGGTAGATTTGCCCGTATCAAAATACACGTTGTCAAGTACGAATGTTCGGGGAGGATCAAATTTGATGGTCAGTTCAAAGGTGCCATAACTCTGGTTCGCTTGTAGTTCCGGGATTTCAATTCTGTTGTAATCCAGTTCAGAACCAATGCCTTTTACCTTAATCAGGTAGGTGTCCGGGCCGGGCAGTTGCAGGCTTAGTTTGCCGTTTTTGTCGGTGACTGCAGAATACGTTTTGTCTGTGGTTTCACTTTCAAATAAAATCTGTTCCCCGTGGCGAGGATTGTCTTTCATATCGGAAACTGTGGCTTCCAGTGTCACAAGGCTCTTGTCCTGTGCAGAAAGAGCCATACTTATGCTTGCAAAAATCAATAAGAGTATAGTGTTTTTCATAATCTGAGCTTTCGTTAAAGATAACAAAACCTGTGCCACTACATAACAATACCGAAAGAAAATGGTTTAAGCAAATAACTATGTTTCCCGCATTATCCGGAAATGATGATGCCGGTTTTGTCCTTTTCGATAGAGTTGGTGATTATCAGCAGGGTGTCAGAAAAACGGAAGCAGTATTTGTGTTTACATTTTTTGAAAACAATGAATTAGATGTTAACTTTGCTTCATGGAATGTCCGAATTGTCATCACAGCGGTAACCTGCTGAAACGCCCTTTTGTCAAGCGAAGGGGCTTGCCTGATATGTATTGTGTGAATTGTGGTGCACGGGTTAGGGTGCAATACAAATGGAAGAATATCGCTAAGCTTGCGTTTTTTGTTCTGGTGGGCTTGTTTGTTCTTCATGTGATTATGATATACGCAGGTTTACCAGGTTTGAACGGTGGCATTGCAGGCGGCATCGCAGGTGCCCTTATGGTGATTTTTATGCGCAGGCCTGCATATGTTGATGTAGAGCAAATCGGGGGTAAAAAATCAAAAAAATCAAAGAAAAAGTGACACGTTACGCTGTCCTTGATGTGGAAACCACAGGCGGAAGTCCGCGGCGCGATAAAATCACCGATATCGCCATTTATATTTATGACGGGCAGAGAATCACAGATTCATTTGAAAGCCTGGTTAATCCGGAATGCCGTATTCCACCCTTTATCACAGGACTCACAGGTATTACCAATGAAATGGTCGAGGATGCTCCCTGTTTTTATGAGATTGCAAGGAAAATCATTGAAATCACGGAAGATTCCGTAGTTGTGGGCCATAATGTAAATTTTGATTACAATTTTATCAAAAACGAATTCAGACAACTGGGATATGATTACAAGCGCGACACCATTGATACGGTAAAATTATCCCGGAAATTGTTGCCGGAACTGAGTTCGCATAAACTTGATATCCTCAGCGAGTATCTGAACATAGAAATAACCGACAGGCATAGAGCAGCAGGTGATGCACGTGCAACAGTTGATCTTTTTGCATGGCTCAGGAAAAAGGACATTCTGGAAAATCGTGGTCTGCATGTTGAAAGTACCGGTTTCCGTGGCTTGCATGCCGGCTTGCGTATTGAAAGCGTCAAGGCGCTTCCTGAAGAAACAGGTGTGTATTATTTTTACGATGATTCAGGAAGTTTACTGTACATTGGTAAGAGCAACAATATTTATAAGCGTGTTCATACCCACCTGAACAATGAAAATACGGGCAGAGCAGTGGAGATGAAATCTAAAATCGCAGATATTGATTATGAAATCACAGGCAGTGAATTGATTGCCCTGCTGAAAGAATCACACGAGATTAAGGTGCAAAAACCCCGGTTTAATCGTGCCCAGCGACGTTCAGTGAGCAGATACGGTTTGTATGTTTATAGCGATGAGCGTGATTATCTCCAGTTGCGTTTACTCAGAACTGCAGAAACAGATGAGACCCCTGTTCTTTGTTTTACTTCTATGAAATCTGCCAAAGCAACACTATTCAGATGGACTGAAAATTTTACGCTGTGTCAGAAACTCTGTGGCTTGTACGAATCTGCAGGAGCATGTTTTGGTCATGGTTTGGGTGAGTGCAAGGGGGCATGTATCGGCAAAGAAGCCCCGGATGAATACAATAAGAGAGTGAAGAAACTGCTGCGGAAATACAGTGTCGTGGAAAGCAATTTGTTGTTGGTTGAACGGGGGCGCAACGATGAAGAGCTTGGCGTTGTGCAACTTCAGCAGGGCAGGTATGTTGGGTATGGGTACATCAACCGTGTGCTTGCCGAAAGGCAGGAGGAGATTCTGGATTGTATCAAACCATTCCCTGATAACAAAGATGTACAGGTAATCATCAGACAATACCTGGATAAATATGCAAAACGCCTGAAAATCCTGGAATACTGAAATTTATTTCTTCTGTTTTACCGCTTAATTGCTAATTCTTAATAAATTGACGGTAATGTACATAGCGCTTGAAAATATGATCAACATACAGATAGGGTTCCATGCCACGCACATATCCATATTTTATGATGGGTAAATTGTAGTATTGTGGGTTGGATAACTTCAGTATCATCTTTTCGACATTGTCATCCCAGATATCATCCTTCAGGTTTTGAAATTTCGCCAGTTCCTGTGCATCCAGAACGTGACCGTAGCCGCAGTTGTATGATGCCAGGGTGAATTTGATGCGCTGAATGCTGTCTTCTATTTCATCAAAGCGGTGGTAGATTTGATCCAGATATTTTGTGCCGCCTTTGATGCTTTGTTCGGGATTGTAAACATTTATCACGCCAAGTTCCCTGGCTGTTGCTGGCATAATCTGCATCAGGCCCTGTGCACCTGCCCATGATCGTGCCACTGGATCAAATTGAGATTCCTGATATATCTGGGAAGCCAAAAGACGCCAGTCCCAGCCAATCTGCTGTGCATATTTTTGGATTGTTTCATCGTATCTGCTGATTTTGTTGTTGTTGAGACTGTAAAATTCACTCTCAACACGGGTCTTGAATCTGCTGCGGTTTTTAAAGTATTTATTGTATATCACATAATAATCAACTTCATCCTTCATTTGTTTTAACCACTCATTGGTTTCTGCCAGCAAGTTTTCAGATGACTGGTTGACAGCCCAGCTGATGCGTTGTGAAAAACTCACGGGCACTTCTATGTTCAAGACCGGCAGATAAGATGCCATGATGCTGGCGATGTTGTCATCTGCAATGGTGTATTTGATTTTCCCCTCTGATACCATTTGGATGATTTCATCCGTAGAAAGATCTCCGGGAAGGGTGTCGATATGTATTTTACCGCCGATTTCTTTTGACAGGTTTTGTATGCGTTTAAAATAGGACGAATTTTTCCTGATCGAAACCGTGTCACCGATGAGTTCAATGGCGTCATGTATGAGAGCTTTGTCAATCTCACTCCAGTGCATTTGCCGCCAGTTGTCCGGTTTCTTTTGTACAAGCACCTGATGTGTCAGAAACAGGTAATCGGTAAAATCCACTTTGTTTTTTCTGTCGGAGGTGATTGTCATACCGTGAGCAAGTATGTCTGCTTCCCCGTTTTGAATTTTTGGCAGTAAACTGTCAATACTGTGAGAAACTTTTATTTCAAGCTCTACGTCCAGATAATCAGCATAACGTTTAAGTAACTCATATTCAAAACCCATGGTCTGGCCGCGATACAGAAAATAACTTGTGTTGCTGAATGTAGTCAGGGCCACCAGTTTTCCGTCTTCTTTGATTTCATCAAGGTCGCGGGGAGTCATTTGTCCGTTGGTAGCATCCTGCTTTCGGGATGATCTTTTTGATTCATTGTCGTTATTGCATGCCGGGAAAAGCACGCTTATCAAAATCAGGCAACAGACTGCAAAATAATTTGGCTTTGCTTTAAAGTTTTTCATGATTTTCCGGATTGGTTCTGACAAAATATACGAAGAATTTGCCACATGGCAAAAATTCATCATGTCAGGCGTAGCTGTATTTGTGGGAGTGATGCGTGCAAATAACTGAAGCATAGTAGACTATGTGGCATCATGGGGTGGAAAAACAAAACCCGGAGACATTGCCCCGGGTTTTGATAAATGATATTTTTTGTTTGTTCTTATCCTTTGTCCATGGTAGCAAGAAACTCTTCGTTTGATTTTGTTTGTGGTAAACGCTGTCTCATGAAGTTCATGGCTTCCATAGATGTCATATCGGAGAGGAATTTGCGCAGTACCCAGATTCTGTTCAGCAACTCTTTGGAGTGCAGCAGGTCTTCGCGACGTGTGCTGGAGGCTGTAATATCGAGTGATGGGTAAATTCTGCGGTTTGAAAGTTTGCGGTCAAGCTGCAATTCCATATTACCTGTTCCTTTAAACTCTTCGAAGATAACATCATCCATTTTGGAGCCTGTCTCAGTCAGAGCAGTGGCCAGTATGGTAAGTGATCCGCCTTTTTCAATGTTTCTGGCTGCGCCAAAGAAACGTTTGGGTTTGTGCAATGCATTTGCATCCACACCACCTGAGAGTACACGGCCCGATGCTGGTGCAACGGTATTGTGTGCCCTGGCCAGGCGGGTGATTGAATCGAGCAGGATGACAACATCATGTCCGCATTCTACCATGCGTTTGGCTTTTTCCAGTACGATATTTGACACTTTTACATGTCGTTCTGCCGGTTCATCAAAGGTGGAAGAAACAACTTCAGCATTCACATTTCTGGCCATGTCAGTTACCTCTTCAGGGCGCTCATCAACCAAAAGGATCATCAGATACACTTCAGGGTGATTTGTTGCGATGGCATTGGCAATTTGCTGCAGAAGAACTGTTTTTCCTGTTTTCGGTTGTGAAACAATCAGGCCACGTTGTCCTTTACCAATGGGAGAGAAGAGGTCAACAATACGGGTACTCAGACTATCCTGTCCTTTACCGAGGATGTTGAATTTTTTATCCGGGAAAATTGGTGTCAGGTGGTCGAACGGGATACGGTCTCTGACAAATTCAGGTGTGCGCCCGTTTATGCTCTTGATTTTGATGAGCGGAAAAAACTTTTCTCCTTCTTTCGGCGGACGGATGGTGCCTTCGATGGTATCTCCTGTTTTCAATCCAAAAAGCTTGATTTGAGATTGGGAAACATAAATATCATCGGGGCTGCTCAGATAATTAAAGTCTGATGAACGTAAGAAACCAAAGCCGTCCGGCATGATTTCCAGAACACCTGTGCTTGTTATCAGGCCGCTGAAATCAAAGGGCGTATTGTCATTTCGCTTGTCTTTGCTGTTCTTTTGATGTCTTTGCTGGTTGTTAATATTGCTATGCCCACCATTGCGTTTGTCATGCTGTGGATTTTTGCTTTTGTCAGGAGACTGAGCCGATTGTTCCTGCTGCGGCTTTTTCTCAACATTTTTCGGGGGCTCTGGTCTTTGCGGCCTTGGTGCTTTGTTTTTCTCTTGTTCTTTTACCACCGGTTTGTCGGCTCTCTTAGATTCCTGAGCTGGAGATGATTTTGCAGGTTTTTGCTGCGGCTTTGGAGCCGGTTGAGACTCGTGCCTGCGGTGTTTGCGGTGTGAGCGGGAGGTTTGCTCCTGCTTGTTTTGTTCACCTGATACATTTTTACCTGAATCTTTGTCTGCAACAGAACCTTCGGTTTTGTTTTCTTCCCCTGCATTGTCCCTGGGTTTGTCAAAAGTGATCTTGTTCTTTTCGGGATCGGCTGTAGCTACTTTTTCACTGCGCTTACGGGGCCGGGGTGATTTGCGGGATTTCTCATTTCGGTTGTCCTTTTTATCACCTTTATTGTCCTGGGTTTTCTCCTTGTTGTTGTTTTGAGACTCTTCGATGGCCTGGGCATCAAGGATAGCATAAACAAGTTCCTTTTTTCGGTAGGAATTTAACCGTTTAACATTTAATCGTTTTGCTATTAGTCTCAGTTCAGGAAGTTTCTTCTGATTTAAATCGAGAATGTCGTACATGTATTGTTTTAATTAAATTAACTATTTCGCATTTTTTTGCGCTTTACACTATAATGTCAGAAAATTTTAGAGTGTTTTTAAGGGATATAAAAGAATATCCTTTATTGTTGTTTTATTGAATGTGCGGCAAATATACGAATAATTTTTGTTGTAACAAAGTAAGTTATCAACATTATTGCCTTAATATTTCAATCCTTGCAACAAAATAGATGCTTATATTGTTAACATTAGGCAACCAAAACAATAAAATGAACGTCTACGTATAAGAAGAAAGAAAACAATGCTTAATGCATATCATTAAGAGGAAGGAATAAAAAAATGAGGCAATTAAAAATAACAAAGCAAATAACAAACCGCGATACTCCGGCCTTTGAGAGATATCTTCAGGAGATTGGAAAAATGGATATGATCTCCCCTGATGAAGAAATCGAACTGGCCAAGAGAATCAAGCAGGGTGATAAAAAGGCTCTGGACAAGTTGGTGCATGCCAATTTGCGCTTTGTTGTATCTGTTGCTAAGCAATATCAGAACCAGGGCTTGAGCCTGCAAGACCTCGTTAATGAGGGAAATCTTGGTCTCATCAAGGCGGCACAACGATTTGATGAAACCCGTGGCTTCAAGTTTATTTCTTATGCTGTATGGTGGATCAGACAATCAATACTACATGCTTTGGCTGTGCAGGGACGCCTGATTCGCCTGCCATTGAACAAAATCGGTACCATTCAGAAAATCAATTCAGCAAAAATCGAACTTGAACAGGAATTTCAGCGTGAGCCTACCGATGAGGAAATAGCCCATCTTATGCAAATGGGACTGGGTGATGTGAAAGAGCATATGAGAAATGTAAATCGCAAACTGTCAATGAATAAGCCCATTGGAGATGATGGCGATGAAGGTACCATGGAAGATCTCATGGAGTCCGAAGACAATGTGCCACCGGATGATGAGCTTATGCAGGAATCACTCAATAAAGAGATAAACCGGACGCTTAGCATACTCAACAAAAGAGAAGCCGAAATCATCAAAATGTATTATGGGTTGAATGGATATTATGCCCACTCTCTTGAGGAAATTGGTGAGATTTATGGTCTGACCAGGGAGCGGGTCCGGCAGCTTAAAGAATCCTGCATCCGGCGGCTGAAACAATCATCCAGACACAAAAACCTGAAATCTTATCTCAAATAAATCCCGGAAATACCGGGATTTTATTTTTCTTTGCAAGTAAAAACAATGATTGTATCACCATCATTATTATCGGCGGATTTCCTGAAACTCGGGGATGAAATCCGGATGCTCAACAAAAGCCGGGCAGACTGGATTCACCTGGATATCATGGATGGCATGTATGTGCCAAACATTACCTTTGGCTTTCCTGTCATTTCACAAATAAAATCTGTGGCGGAAAAGCCACTGGACGTTCATCTGATGATTGAAAAGCCCGAGCGTTATGTAACGGAATTTCAAAAAGCCGGAGCCGATATACTCACTGTGCATTATGAAGCTGTTACACATTTGCACCGGTGTGTTCAGGAAATAAAACAGGCGGGAATGAAAGCCGGTGTTTCCTTAAATCCGCATTCTCCTGTGCATCTGCTTGAAAGCATTCTGCCCGAAATAGATTTGGTTCTTATCATGTCTGTCAATCCCGGGTTTGGAGGACAGTCCTTTATCCCCGAAACTATCAACAGAATCAAGGCATTGCGCGAAATGGCCGACCAAAAAAACCCGGAACTGATCATTGAAGTGGATGGTGGTGTTTCTCCGGACAATGTGGAAATACTCCAAAAATCCGGTGTCGATGCTGTTGTGGCAGGTTCTGCTGTATTCAAAAGCGAAAATCCCGAAAAAGTGATCAAACTGTTGAAATAATGTTTTCAACTTATCTGTATTTTGATTACATTTGTAATGGAAATTTAGGAGTAGTAATTGTATGAGTGAGGGAAATTTCGGTTTTTTATTACCGGACGAATTTAACGAGCTGAATCAGAAGTATGAAGCCTTTAAACAAGGTGGCAAAGCTATGCAATATTTTGAAGTCAGCGAGTTGGAAGTTTTGCTTGACCAGTTCCTTGATCAAAATGAAACAAAGGAGGTCAAAGCATTGCTTATGCTGGCTGATAAGATGCATCCCGACGCAGTGGGAATCAAAATCCGAAAGGCAAAATATCTTTTTTCTGACGGAAAAATTACCGCAGCCTGGAATATGCTGAAAGTTGTGGAAGCCATTGAGCCCTCCAGATCTGAGGTTTCTCTCCTTAAAGGTATGATACTGGTATTCAACAAACAGTTTGACAAGGCAGAATTACATTTCAATAAAGCCATAGAAATGGCTGGTGAGGAAGCCGACGAAATGTTTTATACCATTGCAACAACATTTGAAACTGCACGTCAGTTTACATCTGCTGTACGCTATTTCGAAAAAGCCTATAAAGCTTCCGGCGGCAGGGATCCCGAATTACTCTATGACCTGGCATACTGTCACGAAAAAGCGGGCAATAATAAGCTGAGTGTCAAGTATTATCACAAGTATCTGAATCTTAATCCCTTTTCAGAGTCTGCATGGTATAACCTGGGCGTGAATTATAACAATCAGGATGATTGCTCCGAAGCACTTGAAGCATTTGACTATGCCCTTACAATCAAGCCTGATTATATTCCTGCAATCCACGGTAAGGCTCAGTGTCTGGCTAATCTCGATGAATATGAGGAGGCCGTAGCCCAATATGAAATATTGTTGCAGCATGAGGACGGTGATGCAGAGATTTATTATGAAATGGGTGAAGCTTACCGCAAATCCGGTGATGCTGATAAAGCCATGGAATGCTTCGAAAAATCTCAGGAAATTGATGCAGAGTTTTCTGATACATATTATGGAATGAGCCTGTTGAAATTCGACCATGCTGCCTTTCTTGAAAGCATTTATTATCTGAAAACGGCCTTGAACCATGCTCCGTATAACCCTGATTACTGGTATTCACTGGGTATGGCATCTCAAAAGATGGGCTTTGATGAGGATGCGGAACATGCTTTTGAAAAAGCCCTGCAATTGTATCCTTACGATCCTGATTTCTGGCTTTCTTATGCTGATATGGAATTTTCTACCGGAAAAGTTGAGCGTGCCATTGAACTTCTCATGCGTGGCGAAACATACAATCATGATACGGCTCAGATAAAATACAGACTGGCTGCTTATCACCTTGAAGTTGAAGATAAACTCAATGCCATTTCTTATTTTACAAAAGCTGTGGAACTTAACAAAGAAGCCTCCAGTGATTTTTTTGAATTCTATCCCAAAGCCCAATATCTCGAAGAATTGCGTGACCTTTTAAGGAAAAATTCCTAATATTGCCGGCTAATATTGTGCCGTATGAAACATTCAGTAAAAGATGCAATCAATTTCTCCCTGAAAGGAATGGCAATGGGGGCTGCCAATGTTATTCCGGGTGTATCCGGAGGAACCATCGCCCTGATTACAGGCATTTTTGAACGATTGATCAATGCAATCAAATCTTTTAACCTTCAGGCGTTAAAACTATTGCTGAAAGGGAATTTTAAAGGATTTGCACGTCATGTTGATTTCTTCTTTCTTGGCTTTGTTCTGTTTGGAATCGCATTTGCCATACTGACAATTGCCAAACTGTTTGACTATCTTTTTGAGCATTATCCCATACATATATGGGCATTTTTCTTTGGATTGGTGATGGCATCTGTTTATTTTGTCGCAAGGCGAATAGAAAAATGGAACTGGGCAGTGGTTTTGAATTTTATTATTGGAACTGCTGCAGCAATAAGCATATCTTTACTGACCCCTGCTACCGGCAATTCTGCTGTCTGGTATGTGATGATTTGCGGAATGGTGGCAGCATGCAGTATGATACTTCCCGGACTTTCCGGTTCTTTTGTACTCATCCTGATGGGCAATTATCAGCTCATCATGATTGATGCTGTCAATAACTTGCGAATGGATATTCTTATTCCCACTGTACTTGGAGCAGGCATTGGTATTTTGGCATTTTCATGGATACTTTCATGGGTATTTAAAAAATACCGAAATCAGACAATTGCCCTGCTTTCCGGGTTTATCATGGGATCCCTTGGGATCCTCTGGCCCTGGAAAAATGTGATAAACGAGACATTCAACGGAGAGATAAAAGCAGTGGGTTATGAGTGGTACTTGCCACAGATCAATGCCGAATTTGCTGTGGCTGTGGTGATTATTCTTGCGGGATTTGTAAGTATATGGGCCATGGAATATGCAGCCAGCGAAAAAAAAGCTGCTTAAAAACCCTGACTGGGAATAAAATAAGCTTGATCAGACCTTAGCCTCAAAGCAGTTTTTGATAAATATCATAATTCTCATCATCAAAACACACAAAATAAACTATTTCGGGATAGTCATGGTTTTCCATATAGTCCCTCACGGTATCAATGGCAATTTTTGCAGCTTTTTCTTTGGGGAAACCATAAACACCGGTGCTGATGTTGGGAAAAGCTATGCTGCTGAGTCTGTGTTTTTCTGCAAGAACCATGCTTTCCCTGTACGCAGAGGCCAGCAGAACTTCTTCACCTTTACCGCCACCGCGCCAAACAGGACCGACCGTATGAATGATATATTTTGCCGGTAGTTTGAAGCCTTTTGTGATCCGGGCTTCTCCTGTGGGACATCCGCCGATTTTTTTGGTGGCTTCGGGTAATTCCGGACCGGCAGCCCTGTGTATGGCGCCGTCAACTCCGCCACCGCCTTGCAGACTTTCATTGGCCGCATTGACAATGGCGTCGGTTTTCATTTTTGTGATGTCTTCTTTTAACAGTTTGATCTTACTCATGGCAATTATGTTTTGTGAAATGTAAACGGTTTTTATCATATCCCTCAGCATGCATGATATCAGTGATGTACTTCAGCTCTTCTGTGGAGATGGTTTTGTCACGGGCCAAAATCCAGCAATATTTTTTTGACGGGCTGCCGACCAGGGCCCACTGATATTCATCATCCAGGCCAATAATCCAGTATCCTGCCCTGAACGGCCAGAAAAATTGGACCTTTAGCCTGGTATTCTTACTGCCTTTGACCGGGAAAGCCTTGCCTTTGATATCCCTGGATTCTCCGTTTTTTTTACATCTGTTGATTACACGGACATATCTGCCTCCGGGCTTATATGTAGCAGTTACACAGGAACAGCCCTCCTCAAAGCTGACAGGATATCTTGCGATTTCATACCAGGTGCCGGCATATTTTTCCAGATCGACCGATTTTGCACGGGTTGGTACATTTGTAGATTTGCATGAAAACATAAGCAGTGTTATTATAATAATGAGTGAAATGTTTTTCATCTTCTCATAATTGTTTGCATTCTTCCGGGCATCACAAAATATTTATCCATATCGTATTTATTGCATTTTGCCTTTTACGTGGAACGGATTAGCTCATCAGACTGCATCATTCTGCATCCCTTTTCTTTCAGCTCCTGTCTGATATCTTTAAAAGCATCATCATCTATGGCACGTGTGGCATCGGTTATCAATCTGGCAGAAAAGCCTTCCCTGATGGCATCTCTGACAGAGTATTGCACACAAACATCAGCCGCCAGTCCACAGAAATACAATTCTTTTGCACCACGTTCACGCAGATATCCGGTCAGACCGGTGTTTTTTTTGTGTCCGTTGTCGTAAAACCCGCTGTAACTGTCAATGCCCGGGTCCATGCCTTTCCGGAATATGGCCTCTATGGAAGCCTGTTCCAGATCAGGATGAAAATCGGCTCCTTTGCTTTTTTGTACACAATGGTCGGGCCAGAGGATTTGTTCCAGGCCATTGAGTTGTGTTTTGTCAAATGCCTGTTTTCCGGCATGGGCAGAGGCAAAACTGCCGTGATCTTCCGGGTGCCAGTCCTGGGTGGCAATAACTAAATCAAAATGTTCCTGCAATGCATTGATTATCGGAATTATTTTGTCTCCATCTGGCACAGCAAGGCTGCCTCCGGGCATGAAGTCGTTTTGAGCATCAATAATTATCAGTGTATTCATACAGTTTGCTTTTTATTGATTGTGTGCTTCTATGAGTTTATTGCGTTCTTTCTGCAAAGCTTTACTTATGCCAATTTTGTATATATGCGGATTGGTAAAACGTTTGTACTCGTCGGGCAATTTTTTTAGTTGTGACTGACTGAATTTTGCAATCTCATCCAGACTGTCTCCGGCTTTGAGTCGTTTGCCATGTTCCATCACCGGTTTCAGAATTGCTTCTTTTTGACAGTTTTCAATATTCATACTTTTATCCCTGATGTGTGGATGAAACATCTCTTCAACATCTTTTTCATCTCTAAGGCTGACGACATCTGCGCCCAGAAAATTGCCATCAGTACCCATAAGGCGGTATACTTGTTTCATGTGTGGCAGAGTGATTTTCTCCACATTTTCTGAGAGTTTAAGCCGTGGTTTTCCTCCGGCGAATGATAATTTGTACACACCGTCAAGTGCAGCGTCAGGATTACCGGTAACAAGACTGGTACCTACACCAAAAAAATCAATGGGTGCATTTTGTTCCATCAGGCTTTTGATAACGTGTTCATCCAGTTGATTGGATGCAGCAATTTTCACATAATCCAGACCGGCCTTGTCAAGTTGTCTGCGACTTTCTTTTGCCATATAGGCCAGGTCGCCACTGTCCAGTCGGATGCCTTTAAGTTTATGTCCCTTTTTCTCCAGCTCTTTTCCTGTTTTGATGGCATTGGGAACACCACTTTTTAGTGTATCGTAGGTATCTACAAGCAGTACACAGTCATCCGGATACGTAGCGGCATAATCGCGGAAAGCACAAAGCTCGTCATCATAGGACTGGATAAAGCTGTGAGCCATGGTGCCGGATACCGGGATATTGAAATCCATGCCTGCACGGACATTGCTTGTGGCGTTAAAACCACCTGCCACTGCTGCTTTGCTGGCATAATACCCACCTGCAGCCTGGGCTCTGCGCAAACCGAAATCAACGAGTTGTTTTTCTCCGGCCATTAATTTCATTCTGCTTGCTTTGGTGGCGATGAGGGTTTGAAAATTCAGAACATTCAGCAGGAGAGTTTCAATTAACTGAGCTTCAATCATACTGGCCTCTACCTGCAGCACAGGCCTGGTCGGGAAGACGATATCACCCTCACTGCTGCTGAATATCTTACCGCGGAATCGAAAATTTTTCAGAAAGTCCAGAAAGTCATCTGAAAACCCCAAACCTTTCAGGTAGTCAATTTCTGTTTTATCAAAATGGAGTTGTTCCAGTATATCAAGCAAATCATTAAGGCCTGCAAAAACGGCATAGCCACCTTCAAAAGGCAATTTTCTGAAAAAGTAATCAAACACAGCTTTATCATCGGCTTTGCCTTGTTTAAAGTAGGCTTGCGCCATCGTGAGCTGGTATTGGTCTGTATAGGTTCCTGTATAATTAATCATCTCAGTATTTACTTTGTTTGCTTGTAATTTGATATTTATATGACAGTCAAATGAAAGATTTGTTTAATAAATCATCCGTATTATTTGCCTTGAATCTGTCGTTTTTATATTTTTATTATGTGATGTTCTTATGCTCAAAAAATAAATACGGTCTTGTTTTTTTTCTGGTTTTTCTGATATCCTTTGCTGTATGGGGGCAGGAGAGACGCAATAATCCGTTTTATGTGGGTTTGAAGCCACACTATGGTTTTGTTGTACCCCATTCCCGCAATGTTGTGGATATTAGTTCTGCACATCCCTATGGAACGGAAATTGAAGCCGGATTTCATCTCTTTGCAAGGCCTGACCTTAGCTTGCGTGAGCCATTGAGTAAAGCAGGTGTATCATTGATGCATGTGAATTTTGATTATCCACAGGTTCTGGGAAGTTCAACATCACTGATTGTTTTTGCAGAACCCTTTATAAATTACAGTGGCTTTGTTCTCGTGTCCATACGTGTTGGTCTTGGAGCATCCTATGTCAGTAAAGTATTTGACGAAAACAGCAATCCTGAAAATCTTTTTATCAGTTCTCACCTGAGTATAATGACACATCTGGACTTGTATTTAAGCAGATACATCAACAGGAACTGGTTTGTCATGGCATATGCAAAATACAATCATATTTCCAACATTGGAATCAAAGAGCCGAACAAGGGACTGAATTTTCCCGTTTTTGGCCTGGGTGCCGGTTATGCCTTTGATCCGGTAATTTTTCCGGAAGTTTCCGGGAAGGATGCCGGGCAGAAATTGCTCACTCTGAGTGCCTCTGTATATGGAAGCATGTACAAAAGCGAAGGCTCCGATGCCATTAAGGACGGGAAACCTGCCATTGGGGCAATGATACTGGCAGGCACACGGGTATCTCGACTCAACGGGTTTTCCCTGGGCCTGGAAGGACATGCCAATTACAGGCGAAAGCAGCAGATGGAACATGAAAACCTGCCTGTTGATTACAGGGAGTTGTCATTCCTTGCAGGGCATGAACTTATTTTGGGTGATTTTGTCTTTTCTCAACACTGGGGTACCTATATATATGCACCCTATTACGGAACAGATTACCAGGACAAGCAGTTCTTTCAGCGCTATAGCTTCACTTATGGCCTGACAGAAAATTTCAGCATGGGTATGAGCATCCGTGCGCATGGAAAAACGGCACTGAATTTTAATTTGTTGCTTAGCTATGAAATATGGAAAATAAAGAAAGATGAAAAGTAATTATTCCATTCTTTCCCTTTTCTTTTCCAGGCGTTTTTTGTCTCTTTTGTTGAGCATGGACTCATCAATCACCTGTACATCGCGGCGTAAATCGAAAAGCCTGAGTTTGATGTAGCGATCAGGATTGGCACGCATGTCCCATACCAGCCTGTCAAGATTGTAACTGGCCCGCTGCAACTCGTTATACAGGGAATCGTTGTTGATGAGCAGGCCCAGGCTTCCTTCGCCATTGTTGATTTTATCAGTGATTTCTGCCAGGTTCTGCATGCTGTGATTTACATCAGCCATGGTCTGTTTCATGTTGACCGCTTTCAGACTGTCAGAAATTTCAGAAAGGTTGTTTATTGTGTTGCTGATTTGTTCTCCGTTTTCGTTAAGATTTGCCGTAATCCGGTCAATATTGGCAAGTATCAAGGCGATACGGCTTTTTTCCCGGGTCATAAGTGAATCCAGATTCTGGGTGGAAGTTTCCAGATATCCTACGGTACGCTTGATGCTTGCAAAGCTGTTTTTCAGATTGTTTTGTGTTTCTTCATTAAAGATGTATCCAACTACTTCTATGGCCGTCTGCATTTCTTTCATAAGTTCCTCAGCCTGGTTTTTGATTGGCAGCATCTGCATGCTTACCTGGTCCCGGAGGCTTTCTTCTGTTTTTCCGATCAGCGTGTCTCCGGAGGCATGCTGTGCTTGTTTGCCGCTCCGCTCAATTGCTATAGCCTTGGTTCCCATCAGATCCTTGCTGTAAATCCTCGCGATGGAAGAATCCGGAATCTGGAAATCATTATCTATGGTGAGACTCACAATGAGTTTGCCTCGTGTATTGGGCATGAAGCCAATATTGCTTACTTTCCCGATTTCATAGCCGTTCATTGTTACCGGAGAGGATACATTCAATCCCTCTACCTGTTGATAAACAACATGAAAAGTATCCTGCTCATCAAAAAGGTCATTGCCTTTCAGAAAATTAAATCCCCAGTAGCTAAAACCAAGTATCAGTACAACGAGGATACCGGTGAGTGTATATTTTCGACTCAGGTTTTTTGCCATAATTATTTGTTTAATGCTTCTATTGCTTCACGTACACTTATCCGTTCTTTATTTTTAAATGCAACGATAAAACAACCTTTATATTGAGATTTTAATTCTTTTTGTAACTCAATAATTTCCATGTAATCAGTTGTTTTTCCTGCAGTATGTTTGTAGCTGCCGTTGTGTTTATATTGCCAGAAATCATCAATTCCGGGGAAATGTTTATCCGGATTTTGTATGGCTTCGCTGCTTGTACCAATCTGCACCCTGAAACAGATTTCATCTTCATTGTCAGATGGCGGATAGCTTGGTAATCCTAAGGAATCAGCTTCACTGTATCCGCTGGTTTCTTCTGTCAGACTATCCGTTTCTACCAATGTATCTTCCTGAGGATTTTCACCAATCAAGTCATTGATTTCATCCCCTGCCAGCAGATTATCGGCCTCATAAGCTTTCTTATATTCTTTGAAAGCTCTGAAAATTGCTGATGACATGTAGGTGATTCCGTTTTCTGTGTTGAGGAACTTTTCTTCTTCAGGATTGGAAATAAACCCTGCTTCAATCAGAATACTGGGCATGGCAACTTTGTATAAAACCCAGAAGTTTGCCTGTTTTACGCCCCGGTCAAACCGGCCAACCCTTTCTCTGAACTGATCCTGTACGATGGCTGCAAGGTTCAGACTCTGATCCAGATAAGCATTCTGAAACATGCTGAACATAATATGCGACTCCGGGCTGGCCGGATCAAAACCTTCGTAATTTTCCTCGTAGTTTTCCTCTTTGAGAATCACTGCATTTTCTTTTTTTGCTATGGCCAGATTGGCTTCGGATTTGTCAAGACCCATGGCAAATGTTTCGGTGCCGTATGCCCTGGGAGAACCTGCCGCATTGATATGTATGCTGATGAACAGGTCAGCATCTGCATCGTTGGCAATTTTTGCCCGCTCATATAACTTGACAAACTTGTCTGTTTTTCTTGTATAAATAACTTCTACATCAGGAAAATGTTCTTTAATATATCCGCCCAGCTTCAGGGCCATATCAAGAACAAGATCCTTCTCATAGGAAAAGGAACCCACAGCACCGGGGTCTCTGCCACCATGGCCGGGGTCAATGCAAACTTTCCGGATTTCTATTTCACCGGATGAGTTTTGCGCGTTCATTAAGATTGGAAGGCAAAATAAACCTGCCAGCCAAAGCGTTCTTCTTAATTGTTTTTTCATAGCCTGCATTGCTGTCATGAATGCAATATTTTAATTAGTTTTGAACCAGATTTAAAAATACAAAAACAAGGCCAATTTGGTGAAGATATTTGGAAAAATAATAAAAAGCTTGTTAACAATGGGTGGTGCATTACTGCTGACGGCGTGTCTGAATCAGGTTTTTGCAGATTTTTATGCTGCCCCAACAAGTGTTTTTGGCAATGTTTATCTTCCGGATACTACCGAAATTAACCCCCTTGCTGACAGTATTTCCCCTGATAGTTTGTCTGCTGACAGTACAAAAAGTGACAGCATCGAGAAAAAAAGTACAGCAGAAGGCCTTGATTATCCCGTTTATTATCATGCTGTTGACAGCAACATAATGTATGTACAGAAAAAGCTGGTTTATCTTTACAAGGAAGCCGAAATTACATATGATGATATACAATTGAATGCCGATTTTATCCGTGTGGATCTTGATAAAAAGGAAGTTCTGGCTTATGGTTTACAGGATTCTGCCGGCAATCCGGTTGGAAAGCCGGTGTTTAAACAGGGTGATGAGACTTTTGAAGCCGATACCATCCGGTATAATTTTGATTCGAAACGTGGCATCATAAAAGAAGTTACAACAGAACTGGATGGCAGCTACATGCACGGAGGGTTAACAAAACGACAGCAGGACAAATCAATCCATATGGTAGATGGAAGATTTACCACCTGCGACCTTGACCATCCGCACTTTTACTTTAAGATATCAAAAGCCAAGGTGATTCCGGATGATAAAATTGTCGCAGGTCCCGCTTTTCTTGTGCTTGAAGATATCCCAACTCCCCTGGGTATTCCTTTTGGTTTTTTCCCAAACAAAAAAGGTGCTACATCCGGGGTGGTGATTCCGGAATATGGTGAGGAGCAACGGCGCGGATTTTTTCTGAGAAACGGAGGGTATTATTTTGCTATCAACGATTATCTTGATCTGCTGCTCACCGGCGGGATTTATTCCAAAGGCAGCTGGGAAGCTCGTGTGGCCACAAACTATAAAGTACGTTACAAAATGAGCGGCAGACTTGGTTTTAATTACAATAAAAATGTTTTGGGGTACAGCGGCCTTGAGGACTACAGCACAAACCGTATGTATAAATTTCAGTGGAAACACCAGCAGGACCCCAAAGCACATCCGAGCATAAATTTTAGTGCCAGTGTGGATATGAGCTCCAGTGCTTATGACCGCTACAATACATACAATGCACGTAACCGGCTGAACAACACAAAAACTTCCAGCGTAAACTTCAGCAAAAACTGGCCAAATACACCATTTTCTCTGAATCTTTCATTGCTGCACAATCAGAATGCCAGGGACAGCTCTGTCAGTATGACCTTACCGGAACTGAGTTTCAATATGAGCCGGATTTATCCCCTGAAAAGAAAGGAAGCTTCCGGAAAGCAGAGATTTTATGAAAAAATCGGGGTAAGCTATTCCATGGCCGGAACCAACCGCATCTCAGCACATGAAGATTCAATTTTCCAGTCTTCATTCGATCAGTTCAACAATGGTATAAAACACAATGTCCCGGTCAACACAAGTTTTAAATTGCTGAAGCATTTTACTCTTTCTCCAAGCTTTACTTACACAGAGCGCTGGTATTTTGAAGAAACCAATAAATATTATGATGAGAATTTGTACAATCCTGAGGATTCTACTTATGGTGGGGCTGTTAGTGATCAACAGTCTGGCTTTGTAAGAGCGTGGGATTATCGCGCAGGAGCCAACCTATCAACAAAAATATACGGATTGTTTGAGTTTAAATCGGATAGAATAAAAGCACTGAGACACATCATCACACCAAGTGTAGCCTATTCTTATCTGCCCGATTTTTCTGATGATAAATATGGATTTTACGAGGACTATATCTCTGAGGTCAGGTACAATGAATATACCGGACAATATGACACAGTCAGATCAACCTATTCTCGATTTGAAGGCGGGGTTTTTGGCTCTCCGCCATCAGGTGGCAGCGGCTCTGTGAACTTTTCGCTGAACAATAAGCTGGATATGAAAGTTGACAATCCTGATGATACTACCAGGAATGAAAGAAATATTGCCTTGCTGGAGAGTTTTAACCTAAGCACCAATTATAACATTATGGCAGACTCACTGAACTGGGCTCCCATTTCTGTCCGGGGAAGAACACGAATTGGTAAACTCAATATAAATGCCAGTTCTACCATGGATCCTTATGCTTATTATACCGATACCAACGGCAACAGCAAAAGAGTAAATGAGCTTGAGATCAATGAATCAGGAAAGTTGCTCAGGCTAACCAGGGCAAGCATCAGCATGGGAATTGGTTTCAGTGCCGATAATAGCAAGGAAGATAATCAAAGCCATGATTTTTTGTACGGTTATCCCCATTCATATGTGGATTTCAGTGTGCCATGGAACGTTAATTTTGATTATTCCCTGAATTATAATAAGCCCTATCAGGAAAAATCCATTAACCAGACCGTTAGTGTCAGGGGGGATGTGAGTCTGACCAAAAAGTGGAAAATCAGTTTTCATACGGGATATGATTTTGTCAACAAGCAAGTGAGTTATACGGATATTGAAATTCACAGGGATCTGCATTGCTGGGAGATGAGCCTGGCTTTTGTTCCTTTCGGAAACAACCGGTATTACAGTTTTCAGATCAATGTTAAATCGCCTCTGTTGCAAGATCTGAAGCTGCAAAAACGACAATCCTGGTGGGATAGTATCTGACAGACAGAAGCAGGGAATTGAACGAAAAGAGCAAAATGCATGTTTCTGCTTCGGCAGAAATTGCGTGACATTTTTTCACACTAAACGGATTTGGCAGATTTTTTGTGCAAGCGGACAACGGAACACGTATTTTTTTTGTTTGATAAGAAGGAGAGTCAACAAAAGAAGAGTAAATTTGTAAACCTGTATCAATGGATACTGATAAATGAAAGCTAAGAATAAACGAAAAAGTTATGAAACATTTGATGCGTAATATCTGGATTATTGCTGTGATACTGCTGATGAGCAGCGGTCTGATTGCACAGGAAGAACACAAAATTGAAATACAGGTGGACGGGATTTCCGATACCACCATGATGCTGGGACATCATTTTGGCAAAAAGAAATTTGTTGTGGATACTGTAATGGCTGATGAAAATGGATATGCAGTATTTGAAGGAGATGAACCGCTGGACCGGGGAATTTACATCCTGGTTTTGCCATCCGAAAACAATGCATATTTTGAGTTGCTTGTCGGTGATGACCAGAAGTTTAAGCTCAGTACCAGTACGGAAAATTATGTTGAAAATATGAAAGTAAAAGGCTCCGCTGCCAATAAAGTATTCAATGAATACCAAAGAAAAATGGCGGAGTTTCAGCAGGAAATAAGAACACTTCAAAGCGAATTGGAAAGCCTGCCTGAGGATGATAAGGAAGAAAGAGAAAAAATCAGGAATCAACTGAAAGGGATTGGTGAGAATCGTAAAGCATACATGAAAAAAGTGGCTGAAGAAAATGAGGGAGCCTTATTCGGAGCCATTATCAACGCCATTATGGAGCCGGAGATTCCCGATCCGCCACGCGATGAAGAAGGCAACGTGTCAGATTCTGCATTTCAGTACAGATACTACCGGGATCATTATTTTGATAATATCGATTTTTCAGAAGCAGGATTGCTGAGAACACCGATTTTTGAGCCCAAACTAGATGCTTATTTTGAAACTGTTATTCCTCCTGTTCCGGACTCCGTAATTCCGATTGCACACGATTTAATTGCCGAAGCTCAGGATGCCAATTACGAAGTGTTTAAATACATGACCTCACATTTGCTGAATTATTTTGAAACTTCAAAAGTGATGGGTATGGATGCAGTATTTGTTTCCATCGCTGAAGACTGGTATTTGTCCGGTGAGGCGGATTGGGCAGATTCAACCCTTCGTGCAAAAATTGAAGAGCGCGTGCTTAAAATTACACCGAATATCATCGGACAAAAAGCCGCTGACATCAAGCAGGTTCCAACCTTTGATGACAGGTATGCATCCCTGCATGCCCTCGAAGGCGATTATACCATCCTTGTCTTCTGGGAACCCGATTGCGGACATTGTAAAAAGGTCCTGCCGCGTCTGCATGAAATTTACATGGACACACTGCAGGATATCAATGTTGATGTGTTTGCTGTTTATACACAGGTAGATAAGGAAGAGTGGACTGAGTTTATCTATGAGAAGGAAATAGATGAGTTTATTCATGTATGGGACCCCTATGGCCGTACCGATTTCAGGAACAATTATGATATCTATTCAACCCCGGTAATTTATATACTGGATGACGAAAAACGCATTGTCGCCAAAAGGATTGATGTGGAGTTTATTCCAAAATTCCTGAAATATGAGCATGAACGCAAAGAAAAGGAAGCAAAGAAAAATGCTGATGGCTAAAGGATTCAGATACCTCGCTCTGTTTGCTTTATGTCTGATATCAACTTCACTTTGGGCATATCGCATAGAAGTTAAAATACATGATTTGCCCGATCATGTTGTCCGTCTTGGGCGGCATTCGGGACCTGATGTGTTTATTCTGGATACGACAAAAACAGACGCCGGCGGGATGGCTGTATTTGAAGGAGAAGGCAAACTGGAACACGGTATCTATTTTATTCTCCTTGAATCATCGGCATATGTGGAGATCCTGATTGATGAAGACCAGAACTTTTCCGTGAGCACACATGCCTATCATATGCTCGATTCCCTGAAACAAAAAGGCAGCTTTCAAAACCAGGCCTTCATTGATTTTCAGAAAACCATGGCTGATTTCAACCGCCGTGGCAAACAACTGGAGGTAGAAAAAAAATACTATGCCCGGACAAACAAGGATTCACTGAATGCAGTGAAAAACAGAATCTCTGCCATATCCGCCCAACGTTCACATTATTATGACAGCCTGAGCAGGATGTTCGATGGTGTACTGCTGGGAGATATTGTCAAAGCACTCATCCCTGTTAAGCCTCCACCGGAAATAAAAGCACTGGAAAATACACAGCCGGATGCCTATCTGAAATGGGTGAAAGAACATTTCTTTGATAATATCAACTTTTCCGAGCCAGGCGTTTTTAATACACCTGATTATATTGTGCATCAAAAATTGCATCAGTTTTGCCAGTATTTCCTGGATAGCCGTCCTGATTCTGTTGATCAGGTTAAGGCCGATATCAACAGATTGATGAATAAAGCTTCTGCTTCGGAAACAGCCCACCGGTACGTGGCGAGCTTCCTTGTTGATTATTACAATGAGCCTGATGCCATCGGCATGGAATGGGTACTCGTATTTATGGCAGATGAATGGTTCAATTCCGATAAGCTGCCATGGATATCACAGGCAGCAGCCGAAAGAATTACATATAAAGCAGATCAGTTGAGACGGAATCTGGTGAATCAGAAGGCTGCCTCTTTCCGTTTGCCGGATGCCGATGGAAATATGCATGAGCAAGTGGCTCCGGGTGCCGACTATACCATATTGTGGTTCTGGGATCCGGAATGTGATGTATGTATGGCCAAAAGCAAACAGCTCGTTGATTTGTATCCTGACTTGCAAAAGGACAATATAGAAGTGATTGCTGTATATAACGGGCAAAACAGAAATGCAATGCAATATGCGGCAGAACGTTATGATTTCTTCCCAATCACAGTCTGGAATCCGCACCTCGAATACGATCTGGACAAAAATTACGGTTTGTACAAAATTCCAAGATTGTATATTGTGGACTCTGATACCGTGATCAAAGCCAAAGATATCAAACCCGGCAGGCTTTTGAAAACCATAGAATATCTCGATACCGGCAGTCCCCGGATTCATCAGGAATTTCTTTTTGATTCTCCCAGGATGAAGCTGGAGGAGGAGTAAGACATACTTATCAGTAGTTTGCCATTATTATGTGTATTTGCTTGAAATGCCGGCTCTTTCGTGATGCAGCATGCCTTGGTGTAAACTATTTTTTAATACGGGAAAAGTTTCTTACCTTTAGGCTTCTTTATAATTGTTAAACAAAAAATAAACAACAATGAGTGACATCTTAAATTTAAAACCAGAAGCGCTTTGGAGACACTTCCATGCACTTACTCAGATTCCGCGACCAAGTAAAAAGGAAGCGAAAATAATTGAATTTGTTAAGCATTTCGGTGAAAACCTTGGTCTTGAAACCATTGTAGACAAAGTTGGTAATGTAATTATCCGCAAGCCGGCTACCCCCGGCATGGAAGACCGAAAAGGGATTGTCCTGCAGGGTCATCTTGATATGGTTCCTCAGAAAAATTCTGATGTTGAGCATGATTTCGAGAAAGATCCCATCAAAGCATATGTGGATGGTGAATGGGTAACCGCAGAAGGTACTACCCTGGGCGCTGATAATGGTATGGGTGTGGCTGCTGCCATGGCTGTGCTTGAAGCTACCGATTTGAAACATCCCCTGGTTGAAGCCCTTTTTACTGTGGATGAAGAAACCGGTATGACAGGCGCCAACGGTTTGGAAGCAGGTATCCTCAAAGGAGATATCCTGATCAATATGGATTCCGAAGATGAAGGAGAAATGTATGTCGGTTGTGCCGGTGGTATTGATATCAATGCAGAAAAATCCTTTGATATGGAAAATGCTCCGGCCAATGCAACTGCCTACAAAGTACATGTTAAAGGCCTCAAAGGCGGACATTCCGGTATGGATATTAACCGTGGGCGTGCCAATGCCAACAAGCTGATGTTCCGTTTATTTGAAGAAGCTACAGATAAAGCAGGAATGAAAGTGGCCGAAATTTCCGGCGGTGACCTGCGCAATGCTATCCCGCGGGAATGCGTGGCAGTAGTTACTGTGGATAAAGATAAAACTGATGTGTTTGTTGATTTGGCAAACAAATTTCTCAAAGAATTCCGTGAAGAATATCAAGGCATTGAAGATGGTATCGGTCTGGATGCCAAAACCACCGATATGCCCGGAAAAGTTCTGAAAGACGAGGACATGAAGGCACTCATTGAAGCAGTAATGAAAACACCTCATGGTGTTATCAAAATGAGTGAAAGCATGAAAGACCTGGTGGAAACTTCCAATAATCTGGCCGTGGTTTCCCTAAAGGATGGCAAGCTCGAAATGAAAAACCTGATGCGTTCTTCTGATGATGATCAAAAAATCAAAGAAGCAGAAAGCATCAAAGCACTATACAAAAAAATGGGTGCTGATGTTGAGCTCGCCGGAGAATATCCAGGCTGGAAGCCCAATATGGAATCGGAAATTCTGAAAACAATGCAAAATGTTTACAGAGATATTTACGATCACACACCAGAGATCAAGGCAATTCATGCCGGTCTTGAATGTGGAATACTTGGCAGCGTTTATACCAACTGGGATATGATTTCTTTTGGACCTACCATCCGTTATCCGCATTCACCCGATGAAAAAGTGAATATCGAAACCGTGCAGCGTTTCTGGAACTGGCTGGTAGCCACCCTGGAAAATGCTCCAAAAAAATAATGACTTATCAGCATAACAAAACAAAAGGTCCCGAAAAACGGGGCCTTTTTTGATGAAAACTGTTTTGAGAAAGGTGGGTTTTTATTGTGAATCAAGGCTGGATTGTATATCCGTGAAGGCAAACCATTTTTTCTCAGTGGCTATTGTTCCATTCTTATCTTACCGGATACTCAAAACTTTCTTGCCCTGTTTTTAAATGAACACAGTTCTGCTGTCCCATTATGGATGTAGCCTTGCTGTCATGTGTTGGCAGTATAATCAGTTTCTGTGAAAGATTTGTTTTGCAGAAATAAAAAAAAGCGAAAACCAACCGGCTTTCGCTTTTCTTATTTCAGAGACTTACTTTCCTTATTCAATATTTGCCTGAGCTGCAGCCAAACGTGCAATTGGCACGCGGAATGGTGAACAGGAGACGTAATCCATACCAACTTTGTGGCAGAATTTTACGGATGAAGGTTCGCCGCCATGTTCGCCGCAAATACCTACTTTGAGGTCGGGCTTGGTCTGACGTCCTTTCAAGGTTCCCATTTCCACAAGCTGACCCACACCTTCCTGGTCAAGTACCTGGAAAGGATCATTTTTGAGAATGCCTTTTTCAAGATAAATCGGCAGGAATCTTCCGGCATCATCACGACTGTATCCAAAGGTCATCTGGGTAAGGTCGTTTGTGCCAAAGGAGAAGAATTCGGCTGATTTGGCAATTTCATCTGCAGTCAGAGCGGCACGGGGAATCTCAATCATGGTACCCACAAGATAGTCGATTTTGTCATTGCGTTCTTCAAAAACCGTATTGATTGTATTTCTTACGATTTCTTCCTGCATTTTCATTTCCTGTAGTGTTCCGGTTAGAGGAACCATGATTTCAGGTTTTGCAGTAATGCCATTTTTCTTGAGATTGAGTGCAGCCTCGATGATTGCCCTGGCCTGCATTTCGGTGATTTCCGGATATGTATTACCCAGACGGCAGCCTCTGTGTCCAAGCATGGGATTAAACTCGCTGAGTTCTTCCACTTTGGCTTTTACTTCTTCAGCAGAAATGCCCATTTCTTTGGCCATTTCTTCTTGATTTTCAGTTTCGTGTGGTACAAATTCGTGCAGTGGCGGGTCCAGCAGACGAACAGTTACCGGGAGATCCTGCATGGCTTCAAAAATACCTTCAAAATCCTCACGCTGGTAGGGGAGAAGTTTTTTCAGTGCTTTGCGACGTCCGGCTTCATCATTTGCCAGAATCATTTCACGTACAGCTTTGATACGGTCACCTTCAAAGAACATATGCTCGGTACGGCAAAGTCCGATTCCTTTGGCACCAAATTCATGGGCGGCACGTGCATCTTTGGGTGTGTCTGCGTTTGTGCGGACATGCATTTTTGTGTATTTCTCGGACAATTCCATCAACTGGCCAAAGTTACCACTGAGTTCAGGTTTCCTGGTCGGTACTTTGTCGTCGTATACTTCTCCGGTAGTACCATTGAGTGAAATCCAGTCGCCTTCTTTGAAAACGCGGCCGTTGATTGTAAGTGTACGTTTTTTGTAATTGATCTTGATGCTTCCTGCTCCGGAAACACAGCATTTGCCCATGCCACGTGCTACAACAGCAGCATGTGATGTCATACCACCACGAGCGGTAAGAATTCCGCGGGCTACATTCATGCCTTCCAGATCTTCCGGTGATGTTTCAATTCGCACCAGCATGGAGTTTTCATATTTGTGAGCCTCATCAGCAAAGAAAATAATCTGTCCGGTAGCTGCACCAGGTGATGCCGGCAATCCTTTTGTCAGGGTTTCTGCTTTCTGGAGTTCATCTTTGTCAAAAACCGGGTGGAGAAGCTCATTCAGTCTTTCAGGATCAACGTGCTTTAGTGCGGTTTTTTCATCAATCATGCCTTCTTCCAGCATGTCAATGGCTATTTTTACCATGGCAGCACCTGTGCGTTTTCCGCCACGGGTCTGTAGCAGCCAGAGTTTGCCATCCTGAATGGTAAACTCAAGGTCCTGCATGTCTTTATAATGCTGCTCAAGTTTTTCCTGAATATCAAAAAGTTCTTTGTAGAGTTTGGGCATGGCCTCTTCCAGTGAAGGGAAGTTTTTGGCCCGCTCTTCCTCAGATACACCGGCAAATTCAGCCCAGCGTTTTGCACCTTCAAGTGTGATTTGTAATGGTGTTCTAACACCGGCAACTACATCTTCGCCCTGAGCGTTGATCAGGTATTCACCATTGAAAATATTTTCGCCTGTGGCAGCATCACGTGTAAAGGCTACACCTGTTGCAGAATTTTCTCCCATATTACCGAATACCATGGCCTGTACATTAACTGCAGTACCCCATTCATGTGGTATTTTATTCATGTTCCGGTAATAGATGGCACGGCTGTTATTCCAGCTATCAAAAACTGCCATTACTGAACCCCAGAGCTGTTCCCATGGATCTGTAGGGAATTTCTTGCCGGTGTTTTCTTCAACTGCCAGCAAAAAGCGCTGAACCATGTCTTTCAGGTCTTCAACCTCAAGATGGGTGTCAAGTTCTACATTCTTTTCTTCTTTTATTTTTTCGATGATTTCCTCGAAAGGATCAATCTCTTCCTTGGAAGCCGGTTTCATACCCATCACCACATCACCATACATCTGGATAAAGCGACGATAAGAATCCCAGGCAAATCTCGGGTTGTTGGTTTTTTTAATCAGACCTTCAACAGCTGCCTCATTCAGGCCAAGGTTCAGAACAGTATCCATCATACCCGGCATGGAAACACGAGCACCCGAACGCACAGATAAAAGCAGTGGGTTTTCATTACTGCCAAATTCTGTTCCCATGATATTTTCTAAATTCCTGATTGCTTCTTCAACTTCTGTTTTTAGCAGCTTGATGGTTTCATCATGACCAATCTGATTATATTCCAGACATACGTCTGTTGTGATTGTGAAGCCCGGAGGTACCGGAACACCAACCAGGTTCATCTCAGCAAGATTCGCACCTTTACCTCCAAGGAGGTTTTTCATGTCAGATTTTCCTTCTGCTTTTTTGTCTCCGAAGGTGTAAACACGTTTTACCTTTGTCATTCTCTTTTAACTTTTGAGTTAATAATTTGATTTACAATGTGTACCGGATTTTTCCGGCATTGAAGGTCAAAAGTAATGAAAAAAAATAAATTAGCTTACAAATCAGTCCATTAAGTTTATATTAATCCTTACTATTTTTTAATGATGGCACTTGCGGGGTTTTCTGTATTTTTTAGCCGCAATAAGCGTGCTGATAAAGCCCGGTTTTGGCCTTACCTAAGATGACCGGATGACTCACCATTTGTCCTGAGTTTCATCGCCATGCCAGCACTTGCCATTGTGTTTGTCACTTCGAAGGGTATTCTTGCTTCTTTTTGTGAAAAAAACACTAATTTTAGGCAACCATTTAAAGAAATTGTCGTCTGCTAAGCAGAAGCCGACATATTAAAATTGAATTATGAAAAAAATATTCATATCTTTCGTCTTGATTATCAGCACAATGTTTGCTGTAGCGCAAAACCAGATCAGTCAGAACAATGCCGAATTAACAACCACTCCCGAAGAGGCGGTGCTTCTGAAACCGGCAAATGACCTGCAGTTTTATGAGTTTATTCTGAATCCTGACTCAAATGTGGAGTTGCCACAGGAGGATAACTTCCGTTATTATTACAACCAGAATTATTATTTCAGCTTTACAATGCCGGAAAACAAGGATGTGGATGTTTTTCTGAAATATACGGATAGTGAAGGCGTTAAAGCCGGACTGGCAGCATATCAATCAGCAAACGATACCTATGATATTGAGAAAACTACCATGCTGACAAGTTCCCCGGGTCTGATCAAAGTCAGGCAAACTGATTTCCAGCCAGGGGAAGATGTTCTGATGAGATTGTGGTTTTCTGAAGATATGGCCAATCAGCAGATAAGCATCGCACTGAAAAAGCGAGAACCCGAAAGTCAACCCAAGTTAATTACGGTTGACAATACCACCTATACACCGCAAGAGCTTGTTCAGGATATTCTGGTATCAGGTTGTCTGGAGGCGAGCAATGTAACCTATAACGGTGATCCCATAAGTATTGGATACTTTAATGGTGCCATAGGGACCTCGGGCTTCGATGAAGGGATAGTCATGTCATCCGGTGATGTTTTGGATGCAGAAGGACCGGATGATGGAACCAGCACAGGCTCAATGACCTCCGGGGGATCTGATAGTGATCTTGAAGCACTCATCCCCGGTTTTACCGTGAACGATGCTGCCATTCTTGAATTTGATTTTATGCCTGCCAGTGATACTTTGCAGTTTGATTACATTTTTGGTTCTGAGGAATTCCCGGAATTTGCCAACTCATCCTTTAATGATGTATTCGGTTTTTTCCTTTCAGGTCCTGGTATTACCGGGCCCTATAGTAACAATTCCATCAATATTGCTCTGTTGCCAAATGGCAATCCTGTAACCATTGATGATGTTTACAATAACCCTGTTTATTATGTAGGCTCAACCTCCGGTAGTGGTGGTGATGGTCTTGCCTACGATAACGACATAGAATACGACGGAGCTACCATCCCGCTTACGGCAGAAGCAGAAGTGACTGCCTGTGAAACATATCACATTAAACTGGCAATTGGTGATGCAGGAGACAGTTCTTTTGATTCCGGCGTGTTTTTTAAAGCCGGTAGTTTTACCTCCGGCCAGCAATATGTGGTGAATGCATTTAACCCCTGGTATCAGACAGACGAAGTGTATGAAGGCTGTACGGTTAATGTAGTGTTCGATCGTCTGGATGTTTCATCCCTGGATGAAGTTATTCCTGTACCCATAGAAGTTACCGGTGATGCTACCATGGGAACGGACTATTCTGCCATACCGGATACTTTTTACATACCGGCAGGGGAGATGAGTGATACTTTATTTATTGAAGCTTACACCGACGATATTGCTGATAATGGTGAATTGATACATTTTACTTTTGATGATGGTTGTCCGTGTGATGAGACATCAACAACCTATACCATAGAAATCCTGGATGAACTTGAACCGGATTATGAGGTGACCAACACAGGGCCCATTTGTGAGGGAGAATCTGCCACGCTTAATCTGAGTCTTTTGTCCGGATTTGATCTGGCACTCCTTGACTGGGAGTGGGAAGTGAATGGCAGTACCGGATATTCTGTGGACGTTTCACCGACAAGTACCACAACTTATGAACTGGAAGTTTTTCACCCCTGCACAACTTTTGTTGTAGAGACCACTGTTGAAGTGATTCCTCCTCCGGATGTTGATCTGGGAGACGATTACACTGCTGCAGGCTATACAGCAGAACTGGATGCTGACCCGGCAGGGGATAATACCGGATACTGGGAAGTGATTTCAGGACCCGGAAGTGCCAGTTTTGATGATGATAGTGCAGGCAACACAAATGTAACAGTCGACTCCCTTGGAGTGTATGAATTTGTATGGACTGAAATCAGCCTGGCACCGGATTGTCTCGATTCAGATACAATCGCTATAGAATTTTTTCACGTACCTACACCTGATTTTGAGATCGGGCCGGTCCCATGTTATGGAGATACTGTAGAAGTGGTCTATACCGGAAATGCCTATGATTGGGCTGATTATGACTGGGATTTTGACGGAGGTACAGTGATTGCCGGATCAGATAATGGGCCATTCCAGGTGCTCTATGATGAATCCGGAAGTTACACCATCAGTCTTGAAATTGATGAACTTGGCTATATCGTGGATACAAGTATGTCCTTTGTAATGCCCGAATTACTCGAACATGATCTCAGCACTGAAGATGATCCCTGTTATCAATCATGCAACGGAAGTGCCCAGATTGAGGTAGAAGGAGGAGTAATGCCATACGATTACAGCTGGGATTCGGATGACAATGAAATTGAAAATATCTGTGCCGGTGATTACGGAATTACCGTGACCGATGCCAACGGATGTACGACCGGCGAACAATATACCATTGATGAACCTGCTGAATTGGTTTATGATACAACTTATCAGAATGTAGATTGTAATGGAAATTATACGGGTATGGCTGAAATCAACCCATCCGGTGGTACACCGCCCTATGAGTATAACTGGTCCAACTCGGCAAGCACTTATCAGCTCAACAGCATCAATGCAGGTGAATACACTGTTACCATTACGGATGCCAATGGCTGTACAGTAAGTGAAACATTTACAATTACAGAACCAGGCCAGTTGTTGGTGTCTTTGAATCAGGATGTTGAAATATGTGAAGGACAGTCTGTTAACCTACAGGCTACACCCATAGGCGGAACAGAACCTTATACCTTTTTCTGGAGCGATGGAAGTGGCTTTTCACAAGGTCCTGCTTCCCAAATGGTTTCTCCGGATGAAAGTACCAACTACAGTGTCTATGTTGAAGATGCTCATGGCTGCGTTTCTCCGGTTGAGGATATGGATATTACCGTAAGTCCGGCAATGAGCCTGGACCTTGACCTCACAGACAATACATGCTACAACTCCTGTGATGGCAAAGCCGTCCTGACAATCAACGGTGGTATTGAACCATTTGATTTTAGCTGGCCATCTGATACCCGTATCTACGAAGATATCTGTTCAGGTTTGTACAGTGTTACTGTTGTGGATGAAATTGGATGTACTGCAGATACAGTATTCTTTATTGATGAACCTGATTCCATTCGTTATAATATCTTTTCTGAAGCGGCTACCTGTGCAGGACTGGCCGATGGATCTGCCTGGGTAGAAGTAACCGGTGGTGTAACACCTTACGACTATATCTGGTCAAACGGCAGTCAGGAAGATAACATTACAGCAGAGGGCGGCACATATACCCTTACCATTTCTGATGCACACAATTGTCGTCAGGAAACAGAGGTTGAAATTGATGCCCCCGAAGCAGTCAGTGTATATCCCGGCAATGACAGAACCATCTGCATCGGTGGTGAAACAACGCTTACCGCCGAAGCTATGGGTGGCACTGATCCCTACGACTATACCTGGATGGGAGAAGACTCAACCACCGGTTTTGACCATGTGTTTACTGTAAGTCCGGTTGAAACGACAGATTATTTCCTCACGGTCACAGATGATAACGGTTGTACAGGTCAGGCAGAGATGACAGTCAATGTCAATCCGCCACTGACTATCAATAATGTAGAGGCCAATCAGGATACCGTCTGCCAGAATGATCCAATTACTGTGTATGTGGATGCTGAAGGCGGAAATGGAGGACCCTACACACTGACACTCCAAAACGGAGACATTGTGCCCTCAGAATTTACCCTTCATCCGGAAGAATCTCAGTGGTGGTATCTTACATTGACCGATGGTTGTGGTACACCGGCAGTGCAGGACTCACTGTTTATCCCGGTGTGGGAACTTCCGCCAAACAACTTTACCTCCGATATCGTGGAAGGTTGTCCTCCGCTGGAAGTGCAGTTTAACGAACTGAATCCCGATAACGGATATTCGTACCAATGGAATTTCGGCGATGAAGGTTTCGGTTTTGTGAAAAATCCTGCACATGAATATGAACAGGAAGGTTTTTATAATGTCAGCCTGACAGTAAAAGATGCACACGGATGCAAAACAAAGAAAACCATCAATGACATGATTGAAGTCTTTCCAAAACCTGAAGCAGACTTTTACACCAAACCCGAACAGGTTAGTGTGCTGAATCCTTCTGTCCAGTTTTTCGCCGTGACCGAAAATGCAGATTCCCTTTTCTGGTACTTTGGTGATGGAGACTCATCCGTGTGGAATGTCAACAAACCTGTACATATCTATGATGGTTTTGGCTCGTTCAATGCCAGACTGGTGGTGGAAAATACCTATGGTTGTTCTGATACGGTCAACAAAATTGTGAGAATAAATGATGAGTTCACTTTCTATGCTCCCGAAGTATTTACACCAAACGGCGATGGCGAAAATGACTGTTTTGCTGTCTGTGGAAATGGCATTGATCCCAATGACTTTTACCTGGTAGTGCAGGATCGCTGGGGCGAAACCGTGTTTGAAACAGAAGAGTATGATTCTGATAACGGCTGCAATACATGTAAAGAAGGTTCCTGGGATGGAACATTCCACGGCAACAATATGAAGGGAGATGAACGTCTGCACGGGGGTTTGTTTGCATGGTACTGTAAATTCAAGGATGTTTATGGAAACTACCATGAATACTCCGGCTTTGTCAGACTGATAAGATAGACATCGCATCTTCAATGTCATATATTTTTAAAAATATGCTTTGAATTTACAGGGAAATGCAGATATTTGTTGTCAGAATTGATGAAGAATTGTGTTGAACCTGAAGATTGACTATGCGATTGATTGAAATAAAAATTTTCCTGATATGCTCCATGATGCTCATTGCCGGCTTCAGCAAAGCCAAGAGTGAGCATTTTAATGATAAACCCGGTAGTGCTGAGGTCCTGCTTGAAATAAGTATTGCATATACACAGTGGGCGTGTCACGGGGAAACAGGAACCATTCGTGTGTTTATTGATGAAGGTACACCCCCTTATGATTATCAGTGGGATAGCGGGGACACCGGCCCTGATATTTATGATGCCCCTCCGGGAACATATACAGTAACGGTAACCGATGGTGACGGTGAGCAGGTGGTTGAGTCGGTTACAATTCAGGAACTCCCAGCGCTTGAGGATGTTTTTACTATGCAGGTCAATCATGTCACATGTAACGGTATTGCCGACGGAGAAATTACCACAGGTTTTGACACCATTACCGGACCGTATTCTTACGTATGGAGCAATGGTGCGGCCACAGCCGATATCAGTAATCTTGAACCCGATAATTACCTGGTAACCATCACCGATGCCCACGGATGTGAAATGGACACTTCCGCCACCATTACTGAACCGGATACAATCCTCACCAGTGTTTTTACTGAACCGGCTGAATGCAACGGTTCCATGGACGGAATGGCCCGGGTCGAGGTAAACGGCGGTATTCCGGTTGATACAACTCCCGAAGGCTTCGTGTATAATTATCACTGGCCTGATCCTTCTGTAAATGATGATACCCTGCAGTATTACGGAGGTACCTATACCCTGACTGTCAGTGATGCCAATGGATGTTCTGTTACCAACCAGTTCACAATTGGTCAGCCTCCTGCTTTGTATGCTACACAAGCAGGCAACCGGCAAATATGTATCGGCGGCGAAGCCACCCTGACATCTGAAGTTACCGGCGGAACGGCACCATATAACTTTTATTGGATAAGTGCTGAAACCGGTGATACATTGTCATATGGAAATGAAATTACCCGGGCACCCATAGAGACAACATCCTACTATTTCTTCGCCACTGATGCCAATGGGTGTACATCAAATATTGTGAACTCAACCATCAATGTGTATCCGGAACTGAACATCACATCTGTAGTAACCAGCGCCGACAGCATATGTCCCGGTGAACCGCTGCAGGTAGAAGTGGAAGTGGAAGGCGGCAATGGTGGTCCGTATGAAATGCGATTGCTGAATACAAATCAGATCGTAGCATCTGAATTTACCATTTATCCTGATCACACAGATACATATACGCTCAGATTAAACGATGCCTGCAGCACACCGGCTGTGGAGGCTGAATTTGATGTGACGGTAATGCCTTTACCTCCTGCAGCTTTTACTGTAGATAAACATGAATCATGCCCTCCGGGAACTTTTAGATTTAATGAATTTTCTCCCGATATCGGACAATCCTACCACTGGGATTTTGGTGATGATGAATTTTCATTTGACAAATCACCATCGCATACATATAACGTTTCCGGTACCTACGATGTAAGCATGACGGCCACATCACCTTTTGGTTGTGAAAAGAAACTGACAAGAGAAGACATGATCACCATCAGACCAAAACCTGAAGCAGAGTTTTATCCCGGTAGCAGCAGTGCCACCGTGTTGAACCCAACGATTCAGTTCTTCAATGTCTCCAATGGTGCAGACAGTGTGTATTGGTTTTTCGGAGATGGTGATTCTACTTTGCAGAGCAGAGAAAATCCCGTGCACAGATTTGATAATCCCGGTGAATATGTGGTGAGAATGATTGCTGAAAATATTTATGGCTGTGCCGATACAACCCAAAAGAAAATTACTATCCGTGATAAACATACTTTTTATGCACCCGATGCATTTACTCCCAATAATGATGGTGTGAATGATTGTTTCCGGCTTTGCGGGCACGGCGTTGACCCCATGGAGTTTGAGTTTTACGTGTATGACAGATACGGATCCATTGTATATCAAAGCGAAAAATGGGTGGATGACGGTGGCTGTGATGAGTGTGGCGAAGGCGCCTGGGATGGTACCTACAACGGCTCGCTTGTCAAAGGTGACAAATTGTGCAAAGCAGGTGTTTATTACTGGTATGTCAGGTATACGGATTATGCCGGAGTAGAGCATAGAGATGAAGGCAGAGTAAGCCTGATCAGATAATTTCCCCGGGGAAAAAGTACATATTTGCAGACCCAAATCCGGGGCAGAATTTTATTAACTGTCTGTCTCATTTTTCAAATTCCCTGAAAGCTTTTCTCTCAGGTTTTTTCCCATAAAACACATCATCCATTGTGACAGCAAATTTCCGGAAAATCTGATTGTTCCTGATTCCAAACCGGATAAACCGGTGCAGAAGATTGTTATCATGACTGTACGGACAGACGGCCATACAACGGGCACAATCCGTTCCGGCTTTTGTCCAGTAGCTGTAACATGATTCCTGATTGATCTGCCATCTCAGGCTGCCCCTGATCTCTTTTCTTTCTGAAACAGGAATGGCCGCCGAGGGGCATACCAGTGCACATTTTTTACATAGCCTGCAAAAATCCAGCATACTCTTGTCTGTTTGTTTTCTGCTCACAGGCAATGGCATGTTTGTGCTCACTACTGCTATTCTGCAGCGCGGACCCAGTTGCGGGTGCATCAGAATGCCCATCCGTCCGATTGTTCCCAGACCGGCATCTGCTGCAACCAGTGGCAATACCATATTGTACGCCCCGTCAATATGTGCAGTGGCTTCGTATCCCAGACGGGAAATAAAAGCAGCAAGCTGAAGTGCAATTGTTCCCGAACCGGCATATTGTCTTGCCGATTCAGTCATCGTGGGTGCATGGGGAGCGGTGTCTACCATCTTTTTGTCCATGGGCAGCAGAAAGGCAATGGCATGGCTATGATCCAGAGAGGCATCTTTGCCATAGTCCGGACCACGGCCTTTTTGAGAATACCAGTGATAGTCCATGGTTTTGCACACGCCGGAATCAAATGCCCCCAGCAAAGCCAACCAGTGGCGGATGTAGATGCCTGTGGCTTCAGAATCCTGCTTGCCTGCATGCGTCTCAGCGCTAAAGTGCCGGAATTGCCGGTTGTTTGCAATGATCTGAAAAGAAGCTTCGGCAGACGCAAATGCCAGGGGACGGTAGTGGCGACTGTTGGTGCTCCCCAGACCCGGATTTTTTCTCCATTGGCCGTCGGTTTCTTCAAGACCGGGATGATCTCTGTAAAATGTTCTGTATGATTCAGACCCCGGTTCCAGTTCTGCCCGTGAAAACATTGTCTGTCTTTCATCAATCCGGCTTTTGGGTGTGCCGGCTGTGATACGTTTTGTCCCGGGAAAGGGAAAGAAAAGCAGAAGTATTGTACCTGTGATAACAACAAGTAGCAATATTTCTGTGAAACTCGTAATCAATCCGGCAAAGGAAAGAATCGGAGGCAGAAACAATATGAGCATCAATGCAAAAAAAATGCCTGCCGCACGTAATTCCTTTTCTGCAAGGGAAAGAACTCCCGCCAGGGCTGCAGCCACAGTCAGTAAAATAAATATGCTGAGGAAAACTACGCTTATCATCTTTGGATGTTGTTTCTGGGATGGTAAGATATGATATTTTCTCTGAGATACAGCCTGTCCAGATGGGTATATATTTCCGTTGTTGTGATGGAGGCGTGCCCAAGCATTTCCTGAACAGCACGCAAATCAGCACCGCCTTCAATCAGATGCGTGGCAAAGGAATGCCGCAAACTGTGCGGACTGATCTGCTTTGTTAAACCGGAATCCGCAGCAGCTTTTTTAATGATGTTGAAAATCATGATTCTGCTGATCACCCCGCCATTGGAAGTCAGAAATACCATGTCTTCTGCCGGTTTTTTGATCTTTCCCTGCATTTCCAGCTCCCGCCGGTGTCCCTGCAGATAATGCTTCATGGCGGTTAACGCTTGCGGATTGACAGGCACCAGTCGTTCTTTGTCACCTTTACCACTTACCCGGATGAATCCTTCATCGAAAAACACCCTGGAAAGTCTGAGTGAACAGAGCTCTGACACCCTGAGGCCACAACCATACATGATTTCAATAATGGCTTTGTTTCTGTGCCCCAGTTTTGTTGATAAATCTATGCTTGCCAGCAACTTGTCAATATCTTCAACAGAAAGTACAAGTGGTAATTTTTGCGAAAGTTTCGGTGCCTCAATCAAAGAGGCCGGATTTTCGCTGATATGATCTTCGAGAAGCATGAATTTGTAAAAACTTTTGATTCCACTTACAATCCTTGCCTGAGATCTGGCCCCCAGACCCGTTTCATTGAGCCAGTGGATGAAATCCTGTATATCCTTGTACCTGATGTTGTCTGGTTCTTTCTTTTGTTTTTTGATATTGCGGATGAATTCCTCGAGCTTTCCCAGATCACGGAGGTAGGCATCTATGCTTGAAGAAGCCAGCGACTTTTCCAGCTTTAAGTAAGAAGCGAAATCTTCCGTGCTTTCTTTCCAGTTCATTGTTGTAAATTTACAATAATTATTATCTTTAACAATCATGAAAAAAATACAAATCATCAACGGCCCCAATCTGAACCTGACAGGGCTGAGAGAAAGGAATATTTACGGAAATGTGGAATTTGATGCTGCCTTGCAGGACATGAGAGAAAAGTATGCTCAGGCGGAAATCAGCTACTTTCAGTCCAGTATTGAAGGGGAGCTGATCGATGCCCTGCATCAAGCCGGAAGCTATGCAGATGCCGTTGTTCTGAATGCAGGAGGATACACCCACACTTCGGTGGCAATGCGGGATGCTGTAGCTGCCGTTTCCGTGCCGGTAACTGAAGTTCATATGAGCAATATTGCTGCAAGGGAGTCATTCAGACACACTTCCCTCTTGACCGGCGTTTGCCGGGGCAGTATCATGGGCTTTGGTATTCTGTCCTACCATCTTGCCATCGAACAAATTCTGATGACTGACAAGTAGAAAGTCTGCCAGCCCACAATACCTGTTTCCCGGAATTGTATTGTAATTGACAGACCACATGTTACTGCGGCCTGTAATCAACATGAATATGCTTGGTTTTATTTATTGCAGAGCTTCCCACAATGCTTCCGAAAATGCTGCCAGATCATCGGGGTTACGGGCAGTTATCAGGTTGCCATCGGTAACAGGTGCATCATCAACAAAATCCACACCTGCTTCAAGCATTTCTTCTTTTACGGACTTGTAGGAAGTTGCCGTTTTGCCTTCCATAACACCGGCACGTATTAGTATTTGCGGTGCATGGCAAATGGCAGCAACAGGTTTTCCGCTTTCATAAAAATCCTTCACAAATTCCACGATGGCTTCATGCTCACGTAGTTTGGCCGGAGCTTTACCGCCGGGAAGCAGGAGGGCATCAAAAGTTTCTGTTGAAACTTCATCTGGTGTCTTCTCTATCATGATGGTGAAATCACTGTTGTATGATTTTACTTCCTTCTTTTCTACCCCAATTACGGTAATATCAACACCACGATTGGTTAAATATCCTATGGGCATATAGGCTTCAGCATCCTGAAAACCTTCACCGGTAATTACTGCTACTTTTTTCATATCTTCAGATTTTAAAGTTTCTTCTATTTCTGTTTTTACTTCAGATTCACTGCAGCCGGAAATACCAACCAGCATGCCAATGAAAATTCCTGTAATTGTCAGCCTGTTTAACTTCATAATTTCATCTTGTTTTGGTTACACATCAAACTAACGGAAAAATGAAGTTTTTGTTTACCTGAAACACGTACTGGAAAATAAAAGCATCATAACTTTTGAATGATTTCTGTTTTTCACTACTTTTATGACGGGTTTTATCACCAAACATTCATAAATCATGACAGATCAGCACAAATTACGACGATTGTTACAAATCCTGATGGCCCTGGACAGCAGGCAGGG
>JBNJGS010000005.1:21130-70818 GCA_051747965.1 Bacteroidota bacterium | reverse complement strand
GTGCGCGACAGTGCCGAAGTCATCCGTTGGTACAGCCTCTTTATCAGTGTAAAAATTACCAGAAGCCTGATGAAGGATATTTCCATGCAGGATGATCCCGAAATGCGTGAAATCTGGCAAAAAGACCGACTGGGTAGTGCGAAAATTGCCCTGATTGCTATACAGCGATCAATTGAGGCACTTTCGGTATTGTACAAAGCTTTTCCCGAATGGGAAGATGAACTGCTGGAATTTTTGCGACAGCTCTCGAGGATAAAGCAAACTGCAGAAGTCAAATTTCCGGGAGCATGGGATTTCAAACGGCCAGGTTTTGACACCCGGGATGCCTGATATACTGAATGACATGATTTTATGTGTTTGATTCGTCATTTATTCGGCAAACTTGTCTTCTTAACCGAATATTTTGTAATTTTACGCCAAAAGATACATTATGACACTGATAAAATCCATATCCGGCATCCGCGGCACCATTGGCGGTAAACCCGGCGATAATCTTACACCTCAGGACATCGTACTGTTTACTTCAGCCTATGCAGACTGGCTGATATCTTCATCAGGAAAAAATCCCAAAACAGATAAAATTCATGTGGTGGTAGGCAGAGATGCGCGGATTTCAGGTCCCATGGTTTCCGATATTATCTGCGCCACGCTCAAAAGCATGGGGCTGCACATCATAAACATCGGCATGGCAAGCACACCTACAACAGAGATGGCCGTGATCATGGAAAAAGCCGATGGCGGTATTATCATCACGGCAAGTCATAATCCCAAAGAATACAACGCACTCAAACTTCTCAACAATAAGGGAGAATTCCTCAATGCTGAAGAAGGAAAAACCATTCTTAAGCTGGCCGAAACTGCCGGTTTTACGTATCAGGATGTGATGAATCTGGGTTCATCTGTTTACATTGAAAACTACAGAAACAAGCATATACAGGCAATACTGGATCTGCCTTTGGTGGATGTGGAAAAAATCCGGCAGCAAAATTACACTGTGGCCATTGATTGCGTGAATTCTGTCGGAGGCCTTGATATTCCCGAATTATTGAAAGCCCTCGGGGTTAATCAGATAAAGAAACTTTACTGTGAGCCCACAGGAGATTTCCCGCACAATCCGGAACCCTTGCCTGAAAACCTTAGCGCCATTTCGGAAACCATTCGTAAAGAAGGGGCCGATGTTGGCTTTGTGGTTGATCCCGATGTGGACCGGCTGGCCATCGTGTGCGAAGATGGCAGCATGTTTGGCGAGGAATATACCCTGGTGGCAGTCGCCGATTTTATACTGCAAAACAAACGCGGCAACACAGTAAGCAACATGTCTTCTACCCGGGCACTGCGTGATATCACAGAAGCATATGAAGGTGCTGAATATTTCGCATCTGCTGTGGGTGAAGTGAATGTAGTTGAGAAAATGAAGGAAGTCAATGCTGTGATTGGCGGTGAAGGCAACGGCGGGGTAATCTATCCCGACCTGCATTCAGGCCGTGATGCACTGGTTGGCATCGCTTTGTTTCTGACATTGATGGCTAAGCGGGGCAGCAAAGTGTCGGCCATTCGCTCCGGCTATCCTGAATATGTTATTTCCAAAAACAAAATTCAACTTACCCCGGAAACCGATGTGGATGCTATTTTGCAGGCTATGAAAGAGAAATATTCCGGCCAGCCTGTCAGCACAGTGGATGGTGTAAAAATAGAATTCGGCAAAGAATGGGTGCATTTGCGCAAATCCAATACCGAACCCATCATCCGGATTTATTCGGAAAGCAAAACCCGCGAGAGGGCTGAGGAGCTTGCTCAGAAAATCATGTCCGAGATAAAAGAAATCAGCCAGGGTAAAGATTAGGTAAAACGTAAAAAACTGTCTGTATTTCCTGCTTCCATAATTACTGAATGCCCGTGCAGCAAACTACGTGAATAGGGTACATGTCCGACGGGGAAATTGTATATCACCGGATAGTTAAAAGGTGTAACGGCTTCTTCAATTATCTCATAAGCAGTTTTGCCAAATTCAGTATCACCCATATCACTAAACTGCCCCACAATCAAACCGGAAAGTTCATCCAGTTTCCCGGCAAGGCGAAAGTTTTGCATAATGCGATCCAGATGATACAGGTTTTCGCCCAGATCTTCAACAAACAAAACGGCACCCTGCCAGTTAATATCGTAAGGCGTACCCCGCAGAGCATACAACATGCTCATATTGCCGCCAATCAGCGGTCCTTCTCCCTTGCCCTTTCGGTTCATGGGGTGTGAAGGCAGGCTGATGGGGTCATTTGTCCCCTGCAATACTGACAGAAACTGCGTGACTGCCTCATCACTACCATGCACAATGTCTTTGGCCATGATGCCGTGCAGACTCATCATACCATGCTTGTATGCAGCGGCGTGTAATGCTGTGATGTCACTGAAGCCAACCAGCCATTTTTGCTGTTCAGCAGCTTTTTCAAAACTGATTTGATCAACAATGCGCATCATTCCGTAACCGCCACGGGCGCACAGCACTGCATTTACCTCCGGATTATCCAGACTGCTTTGCAAATCATGCAGGCGCTGAGCATCAGAGCCTGCGTATTTGTAAAACCGGCCTGCAGCATGGGGTGAAATGCTGACAACAAAACCTGCTGCCACCAGCCGTTTTCGGGCTGCAGAAAGCAGGACGGGGTCCAGCCTCCCTGCCGGACTGACAATTTCTATACGATCGCCTTTTTGAAGTGTTTTTGGATGGTTCATATTGTAAAATTACAGTTTTTACGTTACGAAAAAAGTGTAACGCTTTTTGTGTAACTATATTCAGGCCAAACCTCACTACAGTTTTTCACCCTGAATCCAGGTGCCAAGTACCTTTGCATTGAGTACTTCTTCAGGTGAAGCTTTCATCATATCCGTATCAAGAATGACAAAATCCGCAAATTTACCGGTTTCCAGACTGCCTCTTGTATCCTCATCAAAGCTGCCTTTGGCTGCCCATATGGTCATGGAACGCAGGGCATCTTCCCGTGCTAGGGCATTTTCCATCTGGAAACCACCTTTGGGCGTGCCATCAGGGTGGGTGCGGAAAACAGCAGCGTAAAATGTGTACAGCGGGCTGATTTCTTCGATGGGAAAATCCGTTCCATTGATGATCCAGCCTGTTTGATCCAGCAAATCCTGAAAGACATAAGCGGTTTTCAGGCGCTTTTCCCCCAGGCGTATCCGCGCCCAGTCCATATCCGATGTGCAATGGCTTGTCTGAATGGTGGGAATCACATCAAGTTCACCAAAGCGCGGCAAATCATCCGGATGAACCGTCTGGGCGTGTTCTATCCGCCAGCGGTGGTCCTTCATATCCTTCACAAAGGGTTCATACACATCCAGCAAGACACGAAGCGAAGCATCACCAATGCTGTGAGAACAGACCTGAAAGCCGTTTTCAGCAGCCGTGCGGCAATGTTTTTCATAATAGGCGGTATCTTCAAGCATAAAACCACGGTTGCCCGGATCATCGGCATAATCTTCCAGCAAGTAAGCACCCCGGCTGCCCAGGGCTCCATCACCAAACAGTTTTATGGCCTGTATGGTAAGGCGGTCGCTGTGATAGGGGCCGTTTTTAACAAAGCGCTGATAATTCTCCTCAGTGGGATACAGCATGGCATTGTTGCGGATTTTTAATTCCCCGTCCTTGTAAAATTCAGCCATCCATTCCACCATGTTTTTATCCAGACCGGCATCCGAGACCATAGTCAGTCCGGCTTCGGTCAGATTCTTCTCAGCAATTTTCAGTGCATCCAGCCATTGCTCTTGTGTGAGCGGCGGAATGAGTTTGCGGACAGCCTCCATGGCATTATCTATCAGAACTCCGGTAAGCTCTCCGTCTTTTTTGACGTATTCACCGCCACTGATTTTTGACTCGGCGGTAATTCCTGCCAATTCCAGGGCTTTGGAGTTTGCCAGAGCAGCGTGATGATCAATGCGCACCAAATAAACCGGTGTATCGGGCCAGCGTTTGTCCAGTTCGGATTTGTCCGGGTATTCCTGTCCCGGCCAGTCGTTTTGGTCCCAGCCGCGTCCGCAGAGCCATGCATCATCCGACTGTGCATCGTGGGTTTCAAGTCTTTCCAGTACCTCACCGAAGTTTGCTGCGTCTACCAAACTGGCGTAACGATACAGGTTTTCTGCATACCCGGAAAAATGGGCATGGGCATCAATGAAGCCGGGATACACAATTTTCTTTTCTAAATCAATGTGCTGATCTGATTTCCAGCTTTCATTTATTTCTTTTGTGTTTCCGACAGCAGCAATTTTACCGTCTTTTATAACCATTGCTTCTGCCGTGGAAAACTTCTCATCCAGCGTATATATCCGGCCGTTATCAAGAATCAGGTCAGCCGTTTCTTTTTTGCATGCAGTCATACTCAATCCAATTAATATCAGGGCAATCATGCCATTCTTTATCATAAAACAATTCCTTGGTCACTTGTTCAGCGAAAGTAGGGATTTTTTGTGATACAAACCTTTTTTGGAGGTTTTTTTCTGTGATATCAGTTCCGGTATGGTCTTGCCGGGCTCACGTTAATGGCCGGCAATTGCAGATGTGGAATGATTGCAGGTCAGGATTCTTCCGTGATAAATCCTCTTGATTCTGTGAAATTTGCGGTAGAGTGTGCATGTGAGTTTTCATTGCCGGTACAACAACTTATTTTCAACCTTACTGCTCATACCACCAGACACGAACATCATCTTTTGTCAGAGAATTGTTTCCTTCTGCATAAATGTAGTGGGTTTCTCCGGGCAGCAGGGAAAATGCATTGTCCGACAAGCGGAGCCTGCTTTCCAGAATAAGCATGGGGATAAAAACATCGGTGGTGATTTCAAGCCGGGTGCCGGCATTTCTTTCCACTTCGCGGATTTGCACATTGGCTTCCGGTAAATCCATAGTAACAGCTTTTTCCGGCCAGTATGTGTAATACGCAAGTGGTTCTCCACCCTGAGACAATACGGCATGGGCAATGCAGCTTTCCGTAGCGACAGCAGCAAAAGTATCTTCTACCATAAATCTTTTCCCTGCCTTTAGGTTGATATCAAATGTCTTATTGTATAATACGTCACCATTGAAATCAATCCAGCACACATCCAGACTCAGGTTTTTCTTGTCCTTGTCTGAAATGGCATACCATATCAGGGTATCCCTGAACTCACGCGCAAAAAGCATGTTTTCCTGATGTGCCCTTTTTGCTGTGTAATGCAATGCCTTGAGTCCTCCGTAATAATCCCGGCTGCTCCAGCTTATGGCCGGCCAGGCATCATTAAACTGCCAGTAAAGACTGCCGGCACAGCGTGGTGAAATCCGGAACCAGCGAATGGCATCCGAAATTCCACGTGCCTGCAGCATTTGTGTTCGCATGGCATAATCTTCAAAACTGTCTCCGGCCCCAGTGTATATATCCGCAAACTCCCGTATCCGCTCCTCTCCGAAAGGATGCTTTTGATGGGCCTGCATTATCTTTGATTCAGTTCTGCGGTCTTCCGGAGCGGTAAATTTTTCGATACTGCTTATGTTTGGATATGCCTGAAAACCAAATTCCGACATGAAACGGCCGGTATGTTCATAATACGAACTAAAAAGCTCATCACCCCACCACACACCCCAGTAGTGGTTGTCGCCTTCGGTCAGGCTTTCTGGATGGCCCCAGCCCCAAACAGGTGAGCTGCTGAGATAGTCCTCTTGTGCACCTGATTTGTGCAACCACTTTGGAATGCTGTCTTCAAACAACCGGCGATTGGCATCCCAGATGGCGGCAGAATCTTTTTTATTCCACCCGTACACATCCTGCCAACCCCAGTCAAACCATGCGTTTTTTACTTCATTGTTGCCGCACCACAGCGCAAGACAGGGATGTCCGGAAAGGCGGACTGTCTGTTCTGTCACTTCAGCTTTCACATTGGCAAAAAAGTTATCATCTCCGGGATACAAGGTACAGGCAAACATAAAATCCTGCCATACCATGATGCCCAGGGAATCGCAAATCGCATAAAAGCGGTCCGACTCGTAAATGCCACCGCCCCACACACGCAGCAAGTTGAAGCCAGCATGTACAGCATCTGACAGCAGGGCCTGATGATTGCTCCGCTGCAAAAAAACATCCTGTGGTACGTAATTGGCTCCACGGGCAAACACCGGCCTGTTGTTTACATAAAAACCAAAACTTTCCCCAATGCTGTCCTTTTTGCGCCGGAGTTCAATGCTGCGAACACCAAAACGCAGGCTGTCGTGGTAGCTGTATGCTGAGTTGCTTATTTTCAGGCTTGCATTGTACAAAACCGGCTTTCCCATGCCATTGGGAAACCACAAGTTTGGATTATCTATTTGGAAGGGTAACATGACCGTGTTTGAGCCTTTCTCCAGATCTTGATTTTTTTCCAGACTGATGCCTTCACCTGATAATCTGACCTGATATTTGCCCGGTGTTTCTACCAGCATTCTTACCCGCAGGAGCATATCGGCTTTTGTACTGTCACATTTGAGTGTATGTACAGCAGCATGCTCAATCCGGGCATCGGCATATGTTTCCAGGTGCACTGGTTTCCAGATTCCCGCACCGGGCAAAGCCGGGGCCCAGTCCCAGCCGGACTGGAAGGGAGCTTTTCGCAGGTAGGCACGTTGCTGCGGCAAAAGGAGGCTGTCAGCAGCAGCATGTTTGGCCGCCACGCTGTCCGGTGAATGAATGATGACTTCCAGGTGATTTTTGCCGTCTATTAATTTATTATCCACAGAAAACCTCCATGAACGGAACATATTGTTGGTTTTGCCCAGAGTGTCTCCGTTCAGCAGTACATCTGCACGTGTATCTATCCCTTCAAACAGCAAGCCAAGCTGTGGCAGGCTTGCTTCAGGTTTTTCGAAACGCAGGGAGTAGCGATAAGTATATGCCGAATATTTCCGAAGATTCTTTGCATTATCCGAGAGATAAGGCCTGGAAATGATACCGGCTCTCTGCATGTCAAGATAGACATTGCCTGGTACACTTGCCGGTATGCTGTCAGTAAAGGCATCCGAAAAAAGGTACCAGTTTCCACCGGGATCAATTTGACGCTGTAAATCAGATTTTTCGTGTTTACAACATGCAAAAATCAGCAAAACTACAGTCAGATGCAGAATTTTCGTATTTTTAGGCACCATTGAAATTATCATTTTATGAAAATCAGACATACAACAACATTCGTTATTATTCTTATTATCATGGCCGCCTGCCAGTCGGAGCTCAAACCGGCAAAAGAAATCCACATCCTGCCAAAGCCGGTAAACCAGGAAAGCAAAGACGGCCGCTTTTTGTTGCAGCAAAATACAAAATTATTTATTGAGAACCATTGGGATGGCTTAACAACAGCCATAAAGAGCCTGGAAACTGCGCTTGAACATAAGCCTGAGTTGTCTGACAAGGCCCGCCGTGGCCAAATTATTTTCCGTAGCAGGGATATGGAACATAAGGAGGCTTATGAGTTGAATATTTATCCCGATTCCTGTTGTATTTATGCCAGTGATGGAGCCGGAGCATTTTACGCCGTCCAGAGTCTTAAGCAAATCATATTCCAGGGCGATTCCACTGAGACGGGCATTGAATTGCCTGTCTGCCGCATTAGTGATTACCCGCGTTTTCATTGGCGTGGCATGCATCTGGATGTGTGTCGTCATTTTTTTACGGTGGAGGAAGTGAAAACCTTTCTGGATATCATGGCATTACATAAGCTTAACCGATTTCACTGGCATCTGACTGAAGACCAGGGCTGGCGGATTGAAATCAAACAGTACCCGAAACTGACAGAAATCGGTTCGCAGCGTAGTGAAACCGTGATTGGAAAAAATACAGGTGAATACGATGGTACCCCGCATGGTGGTTTTTATACGCAGGAGGAAATCCGCGAGGTGGTGGACTATGCCAGGGCGCGTCATATTACGGTAGTTCCTGAGATTGAAATGCCGGGACACTCCCTTGCTGCTCTTGCTGCTTATCCGGAACTGGGTTGTACAGGCGGACCATATGAAGTGGCAACCACCTGGGGAGTGTTTGAGGATGTTTATTGTGCTGGAAATGACAGTACCCTGATATTTATGAAAAATGTACTGGATGAAGTGATTGCACTTTTCCCTTCGGATTACATTCACATTGGCGGGGATGAATGCCCCAAAGCACGCTGGGAAAACTGCAGCAGATGTCAGAAGCGAATGGCACGGGAAGGTCTTGAAAATGAACATGAACTGCAGTCATGGTTTATTCAGGAGGTGGAGCATTATCTCAACGACAAAGGTCGCCAGATCATCGGCTGGGACGAGATCATGGAGGGCGGTCTGGCTGAAAATGCTGCCCTTATGTCCTGGCGTGGTGAAAGCGGTGGCATAAAGGCGGCCAAAAGCAGGCATTATGTGGTGATGAGCCCCAACGATGTTTGCTATTTTGATCATTATCAGCATAAAGACACCAAGAATGAACCCTTTGCTATTGGCGGGCTGACTACCCTGAGCGATGTTTATGATTATGAGCCGGTACCCGAAGAGCTTTCTGAGCAGGAAAGCCAATACATTATGGGAGCGCAGGCCAATTTATGGACAGAATATATCACGGATGAAGATCATCTGCAATATATGATGCTTCCACGGGCCGCTGCATTGGCGGAGCTTGTATGGTCTCCGGAATCAGAAAAAAAATACGGCGATTTTCTGGACCGCTTACAAAGTCTGCAAAATCTGTACACAGAATATGATTGGAATTATGCCGGACATGATCCGGACTGATCTGTTTTTCTATTTTACAAGTAATGCTTATTTTTAAAAAAAATTATTGACTTATGAAAATTCAGCAAATTATTCTAATGGCAGCAATTGTATTTGTTTCAGCTGCATGTGATCAAAAAAGTAGTGAAAGCCAGAATGGTAGTGAAACGACCGGGGAGGCAAAGAAGGAAAATCCCGAAAAGGAAGCTTCCAAAAGCCCTACAGAAAAGACTGATCAGGTACAGAACAAACATTATGTCCTGACAGAGCTTGAAACCGGCAAAGAAGTGCTCGGAAAAGAAATTACCGAATATTATTATGAGCCACATGATGAATACAATTTTGGCCTTGCGGGTGAATTTCTGATTGAAGGCCGGTTACAATTAGATGAAATGAGTGGACAACCTGCGGTGATTGTGGAAAACGAAGACCTTAAAGATTTTCAGCTTGAGGTGGAAGGACAGAACATCAATGTATTCAGTTTTATTCATATCAACAACGAAACAGCCTTAAAGAAGGCTATGGATGATGACATGCTGGAAGCATATAAGTCCGGAAAACAGGTGCCGGTAAAAATGACGGTGAAAAACTTGGAGCACGGTGGCAGAATTGATGGATATGGCAGTACCAACACGGACTTTATTGCCTTTGAATAAATTCTTCCTTCTGTTTTTGATTATGAGCTTGCTTTGGTTTGCCTTCCGCCATTTACGTGGATTGCTCAGACCGATGTGGCATGAATAAAGCCTGTTGGACGTATTGTGATGCAATATCTCCAGGAAGATATGATTTTTTCCCTTTACGAATCAGCATGCCAGGGCATGGATAGCTTATAATTGATTTTCAGTTAAGATGGCAAGATCTCTGGCTGGACTTACAACAGGATTTCCATCATGTTTTATCATGCCGGCATCTAATCCGGATTTTAAGCTTAATTTCTCCGTCGTAATCCGGAGTTTCAGAAAATGCAGTTTTATTCTGCCAGTCTGTCAAGCACAGTTTTGATAAGCTTCTTTACCACTGGATGATAATCCTTGCTGTACTGTTTGTTGTATCTGTTGGCAATCACCGCACAAATTGTAAGGGCATTATGTCCCAGCATGCGTGAAAGTCCGTAAATTGCTGAAGATTCCATTTCATAATTGGTGATCTGGCTTCCCTTATAATCAAATTTTCGCATTTTTTCATTCAATTGAGGAACACGCAATGCCAGTCTTAGAACCCGTCCCTGCGGGCCGTAGAATCCCGGAGCTGATATGGTGATGCCGGCTTTCAGGTCTTTGCCTACCCGTTTTTTCAGGATTTCTGAAGCAGCCACAACGTATGGTGTGTTGAGAATGCTGTCCCATTCCATATGTTGCTTAAAAGATGCTTCGGCATCCAGGTTGCAAATGGCATTTCTGCCGGCATAAAAATTGAGCATGCCGTCAAATCCCACTGAAATGTCAGTCATAATAAAGGTATCCACCGGAATGCTTTCCTGTAGCCCTCCGCTTGTGCCGATGCGTATAAAGTTCAGTGACCGGTGTTCTTTCTTTTCTACCCGCTTTTCCAGATCAATATTGGCAAGCGCATCCAGCTCATTCACGACAATATCAATGTTGTCGGTACCGATTCCTGATGATATGCAGGTAATGGGTTTGCCTTTATAGGTGCCTGTATGTGTCAGAAACTCTCTGTTTTGAACTTTGTGATCAATGCTGTCAAAAAATGATGACACGGTTTTTACCCTGCCCGGATCACCGACAAGGATAATGTCATCAGCGATTTGCTCAGGTTTCAATCTAAGGTGATATATGCTTCCATCGGGGTTGAGGATAAGTTCTGAAGCTGGAATTTGTTTCATACCGTCTTTTGTTTTACATTTGTTATTAATGTGAACATCAAATGTAAGAAAAATTTATCATGTATCCATCCACCGAGTCTATACTTGTGCCTGTCGATTTTTCAGAACAATCCATGATTGCCCTGGAACAGTCATACAATATTGCCAGACTTGTTAATGCACGTATCATTCTCTTACATGTCATTACCGGCAAGCTGACAGATCAGTCTGAAAGCAAAGGTTTTATTGATGATCTTGATGGAATAACTGATAAGCTCAATAAGTTGAGCAGGAATGTAGAGGAAGAATCCAATGTAGAGTGTAGCTTTTCAATAGAAAAAGGCAGGATAGTTCCATCCATCCTTGAAGTTGCCCGCAGCAGTAAAGCCCGTTTCATTTTTATCGGAACAAGAATGCATACCATCGGGCCTGTTACCATGCGGATTATCAAAGAAGCTCCATGTCCGGTGGTCAGTATCAAAGGCAAGTTTCACCGGAGAGGATGCAGGCGTATCATTTTGCCACTGGATTTGAGCAAAAGTACTACCCAAAAAGTTCACCTGACACTAAATCTGGCCAGATATTTTCAGTCGCAGGTAAATGTAGTGTCAGCGACAAGCCCTAGTAAAGATTTTAAACTGACAAAAATTCGTCTTTTGTTAGAACAGGTCAGGGATTTCTTTGTTAATCATAATATACACTGCACAACCAAATTGCTTGATATGAATAACAGAGTTGATAATGTTGCCAATACCCTTCTTGATTATGCAGATGATGTGGACGGTGATCTCATTGTCATTATGATTCAGCAGGAAAATTCCCTGAAAGAAAAAATCATCGGTTCGCTGGCAAGAAAAGTTATCATGGGTTCAAATATCCCGGTTATGTGTGTGAAACCAAATACATCTGAAAACTTATAGAAAAACATAAATTATGAAAAAGAATTCGAAAAATTTATTGATTATTGCCGGAATAGCCGTGGTGTTGCTGCTGATATTCGGTAATTCCATGTTTAAAATCGTTGATGCCGGTGAGCGGGGTGTACTTTTCCGTCCATTTGGCGGTGGTCTGGATACCGAAAATGTTTATGGAGAAGGATTTCATGTCTTAGCCCCCTGGAACAAATTTATCGTGTATAACGTGAAAGAAAGAACCACAGAGGAAACCATGGATGTCCTTGATAAAAACGGTCTTTCCGTAAATGTTGATATCACTGTCAGGTATTTTCCAACATATCGCGAGCTTCCTTATCTGCACAAGAACTTTGGGGAAATGTTTGAAAGTCAGTTGGTTATTCCTGAAGTGAGATCAACTGTGCGGCAGGTAATGGGACGTTTTAAAGCAGAGGAAATATATTCCACCAAGCGCGCCGAGGTTGAAAATGCCATTATCGAAGAATCAACAAGCATCCTGAATGCCAATTTCATCACAACCAAAGCAGTATTGATCAGATCAATTAACCTGCCGCCTGAAATTAAGCAGGCCATTGAAATGAAACTCAAACAGGAACAGGAATCCCTGGCATATGAGTTTAAGCTGCAAAAAGAACAGAAAGAAGCAGAAAGGAAACGCATTGAAGCTGAAGGTGAGGCTACTGCCAACAAAATCATCAATAAGAGTCTCACGCCCGAACTACTGCGTATGCGTGGTATTGAGACCACCCTGGAGCTATCGACAAGCGAAAATGCAAAAACTGTTATCATTGGTTCCGGTAGTGATGGATTGCCTTTGATACTTAATCAGTAAGTTGATTATATTATGATATTTTAGAAAAGCTTTCCTGTTGCCAGGAAGGCTTTTCTGTTTTTTGGCCTCTTGTTATGTCAATATATTCAGGCCATTACAGGAAAGTGAGACCTCTTTTTGGAGACTTGAGACTCCTGTTTTTATTCTTGTTTCTTACTTTGATTTCGAAATCAAAATTAAGCAAGATGAAAAAACGAACACAAACATTTATTATCATTTTATGCCTTTTGGTGCTTGCCTGTGCACCGGCAAAAGATATGTCCGAAAATGGGCGGCAAACTGAGTATTCTGTCCAGCTGGGGTACAATCATGGCGGGATAGTTGAAAGCCGTGGTACAACAGATGAACCTGAGCTTTTTGTTGATGCATATACTGGTGCCACAAAGCCCGGAATCAATGCCGGCGCTCATTTGTATTTTCCCCTAGGGCGGCATGGTCTGGAAACGGGCGTGGAATACATGCTGAGCCGACAGAGATTTACCTATCATGATACTGACAGGGGTTATGATGGAGAAAGGGATATATATTCATCCCAATTCATGTTGCCTCTGACATTCAATATCACGATACTCAATTCCCTGCGTGATGGTGGTATCTTTCAATACAAAATTGGTGGCCTTACTCAGGCCAATCTTCCGCTGATTGGATCAGAGAACGGCAGGCTGCCGGATGCAGAATTTTATGCATTTTCGTGTGGTTTCCTGATGGGAATATCTTCCATGCCTTTTGATTTACAAAACGGTGGCAGGCTTGGCTTTTATGCCGATATCTACCGTGGCTCACAAATCTACCATGATGTCTATAATGATGAACCAATGACCGACCCGGGTAGCTCATTTTATCGGATAGGCTTCAGATACGAATTCTGATGTTTAAAACCATTATGACTATGAGAAAGTGGATGATTGTCCTGCTGTTGCTGGCTGGAACTCCTTTGATACTGCCGGCACAAAATCGTAAAACAAGGAATCAACCGGTGTACAGCCATTCATTAGAAACAAGCCTCAAAATTTTTATGATATGCAGGCACAGGGGTTTGGTAATGAATTCTTTTATCATTTCCCCCTGATTTTCTTTGAAGTTAAACTATAAATTTTCGCAAAAATTATCAATATGAAAACAGCAATTATATTCACAAGCAAACACGGCAGCGCCGAAAAGGTGGCCAACGAACTGGCGCAAGGAATTGGACGTAAAATGTGCCGCATCATTGATTTGAAATCCGAAACGGATATTGATTTGTCCGCATTTGAGCAGGTCATCCTCGGAGCATCAATATATGCGGGCACCATACAGAAACGCATGAAAAAGTTTTGCGAAAGCAACATGCATGAGCTGATGAATAAACGTCTTGGATTGTACATCTGTGCGATGGATGAGCAACGATATGAGCAGGAACTGAAAGATGCCTGGCCTGAAATGCTGCGCAGGCATGCCCTGGCTGCATATGTGATGGGTGGGGAATTCAATTTTCAGGAGATGAATTTTCTTGAGCGGATGGTTGTTAAAAAGGTCAGTGGTGTTACAAAATCTGTAGCATCCTGGCGTGATGAAGCCATCCGGGAAATGATTGAAAAAATGCAAAATAAATAATTCAGGAAAAACAAGATATGTGTAAGCCTTGTAAAGCAATTTTGTTAATTTTAGTGATGATGAATTTGTTATCCTGCTCAGCAGAAAAAAAAATAAATCGTCTGTTGGAAACAGATGATTCACAGGCAATAAAAACCTACAGGTATGGTATCTTAAAAGATCTGCCCCAGCCGGTTCAGCGTTATTTTCGCTATGCTCTTACCGATTCTCAGCCATTTGTGACTCGTGTAAGCATTGAACACAAGGGCAGATTTCGTAACGGGCCTGAAAAAAAATGGATGGACATCCGTGGAGAACAGACCCTCACCGCCGGCAAACCTGGCTTTGTCTGGGTGGGCAAAACCAGGATGTTTACAGCTCATGACAGTTACATCAGCGGGCATGGGAATATGGCAGTTTTCCTCCTTGGCAGCTTTCGTATTGTTAACGAAGAGGGTTATAAAGTAAACCAGGGCGAGTTGTTGCGATGGCTGGGTGAATCTGTGTGGATGCCTACAAATTTACTCCCGAATGAAAATATCCACTGGGAAGCCATTGATGAAAACCATGCACGTCTGGTATACACAGGCTGGAAAGAAAACCTGAGCTATGTGGTGGAATTTGCATCAAATGGCCGGATTGTTAGTATGGAGTGTATGCGGTATAAGGGACAGGGCAGCCTGCATCCATGGGTGGGAAGACTATCCAATTATCAGGAACAAAACGGAATGATGGTGCCGCAAAAAATTCAGGGAAGCTGGATTCAGGATGACGGCAGTGAATTTATGTATGCCGACTTTGATCTGATACGCATGATACACAGGTTTACTGACTCACAATATTAATCAGCCCGGCAGAATGATTGGATGCCTGCTCTCAGATAATCATGGCACGCTAAGATCAGGATTAATACTTGATTATTTTTTGCCTGTATATTTTCTGTGAGTCATCAACAACCAGCCCGTAAACCCCCGGGGAAAGTGCACTGATATCAATCTCTGTTTTTTCAGACCGGCTGTGTATTTGTGTTACACATTGTCCTGAAGTATTGATGATACATATAGAGGCATTTTTTGCTCCTTCAATGAATATTTTATCAGTGGCAGGATTGGGATAAAGGCTGACAGGTCTTTCTGTTACATCCTGCTTTGTGTTATAAGCAGGTTTGAGTTTTATTCCTACAGGCCGATGATCAGTTACGCTTTCATCATAATGATAATAACTGCTGTAGGCGTTATCAACAAAGATGGTGCTTGTTCCCGAGCCGCTACTGCTGTGGATATCGAACAATTCATCGGAAATGAGAATGTGGTCAAGATGAGAAGGCCAGGTTGGGTAGGACCAGTTGTCATTGTTGCCTTCTTCGATTGCCATATCTGTGAATTCGTAATTATCAGCATCATCTATGAAAGCCTGAAATACATTGTTGCTCGGTTCGTCAGTAAGCATGTCGTTGAAATCGCCAAGCATAATCACATTCATGTCAGGTTTTTCATCATCAAGCCAGGTTTTTAGTAGTTCAGTGGCCTGATAACGCCTGTATTCCTCATCATTGGTGTTTCCCATGTCTATTGATCCGTCACCGCAGCACTTCAGATGGTTGTTCAAAATGGTGAAAGGCATGCCCTTGTATGTGAATTCCATGACAAGAGGGGAGCGGGGAAAAATATTCCAGTAATCATATTCGGTATAAATTTCATAAATACTCTGTGGAGTAATTGTTTCGGTCTTATAGATATAAGCCAGTCCCATGAAATATGATGAATAGATGCTGTATTCATAATCCGGCATGGAATTGATCATGGCTTCAAATATTTCTGTGCTGTCAATTTCCTGTACTGCAATAATGTCCGGATCAAGAGACTCTATGATACTGCTGACATGTGCCGGTGTTGTATTGATATTCTTCGGAAACCACTCAATATTCCAGGTCATGATATCCAGTGTACTGTCTGTGCCAAAACTCAGGTTTTCAAAATTCTGTGCATACAGTCCATACCCTGCAAGCAATATCATTATCATTATACCAATTCTTCTCATTGTTTGTCTTGTTAAAAATCAGGCAAAGATGGTATTATTTCCTGAAAGGAAATGCCACTTTCAGGATTAATATGATTTTGCTCCACCACAGACAAAAATCACTTGTTCCGGTAACTCAAATGTCCTTTTACCGGGAAATGGGCAGGAATTTCTGTTTTGATTACATCATGCCCTTCAGGGCTTCCACCATGGCTTCGGCACCTTCTCCGATTTCATAGGGATTTGAAGCCAGCATATAACCCGGGGTAGTAACTACCTTGTTTTGCTCATCAATTGTGATGTCGGTGGCTTCTTTGTTTTCATGCTTTCCGCCCAGGCTTTCAATCGACTTTGCAGTTTCCGGATCTTGCCCTATGGTGACTTTTGCTCCCAGTACTTTTGCAATGATGACTGGTGCAATACACATGGCACCGATGGGTTTTCCGGCAGAATGGAAAATATTAATGACTCGTTCCACTCCAGTATGAACACTCATCTGATCCTGTTTGAAGGCATAATCACAAAGATTTTTTGCAGCACCAAAACCGCCCGGAATCAAAATGGCATCATAATCTGTTTCCCGGAGTTCACTCAGTTCGCTGATTTCTCCTCGTGCAATTCTTGCAGATTCAATGAGAACATTTCGGTTTTCTTTCATTTCCTCACCATTGAGGTGATTGATTACATGTGCCTGTGGGATGTCGGGTGCAAAACATTGATAGGAGATTTCATTTTTTGCCAGTGCATACATGGCCATGCTGGTCTCATGTATTTCTGATCCGTCATATACACCACTTCCGGCAAGAATAACAGCAACTTTTTTCTTATCCATAATTTCGCTTTTTATCAAAAATAATGATTTTTCAGGACAATCCAAAATCACAGAGAGAAAGAAAACAAGCCATCTTTTGGCTCCTGACAATATTGTAGTCAGACCGAAATAAATTATCCAATTCTAAACCTTGTATAATGCAGGGATTTTAATAATTTTACACATTAGCAAAAACATGACCGAATGAAAAAGTTTTTTAGGTTTTTAATCAGCCGCCTGTTTCTTGTAAACCTGCTACTGGCAATTGTAATTGTGATTGTTTTGGTGTTTGGAGCGTTACAGTTTTTACGGATTTATACAGATCATGGTGAATCACATACAGTACCCGACCTGATTGGACTGAAAAAAGCTGAAGTACAGGATATCTGTAATCAGCAGAATATGGAATTTGAGATTACCGATTCAACTTTTGCTGATGATGTTCCCCTGGGTGCTATCGCCGAGCAATATCCCAGACCCGGGACAAAAGTAAAGGAAGGGCGCACGATATATCTTGTGAAAAATGCCGAAATGCCGGAAATGGTTGTGCTGCCCGATATTTTGAATATTTCCCTGAGGCAGGCCAGATCAACCCTGGAAGCTTATGGGTTTGCTATCGGCAAACTTGAGTATATCCCCGATATTGGTAAAAATGTGGTGCTGAGAATGAAAGTCAGGGGTGAAATCGTGAAAGCCGGAAAAGAGATTTTCAAAGGAGATACAATTGATCTTGTCCTCGGACAGGGGCTCAGCGACGAGAAAACCTATGTGCCCAATGTGGAAGGTGTGGCACTTGACGCAGCTACCAATATCCTGAATGATAAGTACCTGAATGTTGGGGCCGTGATGTACGATGAAACTGTAGAAAACGAAAAAGATTCGGTTGAAGCCAAAATATATAAGCAATATCCTGCGTTTGATACAATAAATAATGTCAATATGGGAACTTCAGTCGATCTGTGGTTATCCACCGACAGTACAAAAATACCGGAATTTGTTCCTGATTCTGTGCTGATGGATTCTGTACGACTGGATTCCCTGAAATCTCATTTTGAGAACAGAGAAGAAAATGATGAAGAAATTAATTAATATCTTGTTGATCCTCACTTTGGCTGCTGGATTTTCCCAGGCCCAGGAGCAACTCATCGGGCTTGATGGCAATCCGCAGCTCAGGAAGATACTTAAGCAAAGACCCGATTTATTACCCAAAACATCTGCTGAAACCTCTGATACCCTGGAGCTGCCATTCTTTGATGACTTTGCACTTATCTCTGTTTATCCTGACCAGAACCGATGGACGGGATACGATGTGTATATCAACAACCAATGGGGGAAAAATCCATGGTCATACGGTGTGGCCAGCTTTGACCAGGCGGATTCATTGGGAGAAATCAGGCCGCTATCCAGTGGCGGAGAAGTGTCAGATTATCTGACTTCAAGGCCAATAAATCTTGAGTACGCAGCAGAGGATTCAGTGTTCCTGAGTTTTGTTTATCAGGCCGGAGGCCATTCCAAAATGCCGGAAGAACAGGATTCCCTGGTGTTGGAAATGACATCTCCTGATACCACCTGGATTGGTGTCTGGAATTCACCCGGAGGGCAAATTGATTCTGTTTTTAACGATGTGATTATTCCCATTACAGAAGCACACTTTTTGAAAAAGGGATTCCGTTTCAGATTTAAAAACTATGCATCCGCAGTAGCCAACTCCCCGGAACCGTCTTTTAACTCCAACAATGATGTGTGGAATCTTGATTATATTTATCTTGATACAGCAAGATCATCTGTGGATACACTGATAGAAGATGTGGCCTTTATGGATAACTTCTCGCCTCTGCTTAAGGATTATGCCACCATGCCGTGGAAGCATTTTCTGACTGCACCTGATGACTTTATGCGGGATTCTGTTACATTCCGTTACCGAAACAACGGAGAAACAGATGTGCAGGTTGACAGACAAGTGCATATTACTGATCTCTGGGGAAACGGGAGTGACTTTTCTATCATCAATGACAATGAAAATATCTTTGCTCAGGAAATTATCGAATATACCAGGCCTGTCGATGATTTTACATTTGATTCGGATTTGCCGGATTCCGCCAGATTTATGATGAAGGGTGTGCTGAAAACGGATACTGTCTCGGACAGAGAAATGTTCCGCTGGAATGATACAACCTATTTTGAGCAAAAATTTGAGAACTATTATGCTTATGATGATGGCGTGCCTGAGGCCGGTTATGGAATTGGTGGTGTTGGAACTGCCTCAGCTGCACTGGCATATCGGTTTTCCACGGTCACTGCCGATACACTTAGAGGCGTTTATATTTATTTTAACCATGTACTTAATAATGCCAATGAAAACTATTTTTATCTTACCGTCTGGGAAGATGATAATGGCTTGCCCGGAGATACACTGAGGTATCAGATTGGTGTGAAACCGGAATTTAAAGATAGTTTATTTCAGTATCGGTATTATGCCCTGGATACGCCGGTTTATATTGCAGATACTTTTCACATCGGCTGGGTCAAAACCACGGATGATATGCTCAATGTTGGTTTCGATAAAAGCCGTGATGCCAGTGAAAATATTCATATTAATATGTTTGGACAATGGCAGGTATCAAGCTTTGAAGGGGCATTGATGATGCGTCCTGTATTCTCTGAAAACGAATTTGTTTCCATACCTGAAAAACTACCTGTATCCGGCAAAGAAATAAGGCTTTACCCCAATCCTGCCCGGAATTATGTCAATCTCAGTGGTGATATGGATTTTGACAGGTTTCAAATAATATCAGCAGCAGGAAGGGTGGTGAAACAGGGCTTGTATACACAAAGAATTGACCTCAGCGCATTGCCACGGGGCATGTATATTGTGGTTTTTGAAAACAATGACGGGATACTAAGCCGCAAAAAGTTGATGATTAACTGATAGCAGAGAATTTACCTATGACAGAAAACAATGATCTGGCCGGTCAGAATCCGGAAGAGGAAGAATTGTATGAACATTACCATTTTACAGCCGACCCGGGTCAGGGAATTATCCGGCTGGATAAGTTTCTGGTTGATAAAATGGAAAATACCTCGCGCAGCAAAATTCAGTCAGCATCTGAAGCCGGCAATATTTTTGTCAATGATGAGCCGCGAAAACCAAATTATAAGGTAAAGCCCGGTGATCGTGTTAGTATCCGAATGGATTATCCGCGCCGTGAAATAGAATTGATCCCCGAAGATATCCCCCTGGATGTTGTTTATGAAGATGATGACCTGATTGTGGTAAACAAACCTGCCGGCATGGTTGTGCATCCGGGTTATGGGAATTATACCGGAACATTGTTGAACGCCCTGATGTACCGTTTCAGAAACCTTCCGCTTTTCCAAAATGACAACGCCCGGCCGGGCCTCGTGCATCGCATTGATAAAAATACCTCAGGCTTGCTCGTAGTGGCAAAAAACGAACATGCACTGAATTTTCTGGCGAAACAGTTTGCCGATAAAACATCAGAACGTCTCTATCATGCGCTGGTCTGGGGCTTACCAAAGCCTGCGGAAGGAAGCATTGAAGGACATATCGGCCGCAGCCTGAAAAACCGCAAGGTGATGAGCGTTTTTCCCGAAGGAGAGCACGGAAAACCTGCCGTAACTCACTACCGGCTGATAGAAGAATTTGGATATGTCAGCCTGGTTGAATGTAAGCTTGAAACCGGGCGTACACATCAAATACGTGCGCACTTTCAGCATATAAAGCATCCCCTTTTTGGTGATTTTGAATATGGTGGTGATAAAGTGTTGAGGGGAACGGTTTTTACAAAGTACAAGCAATTTGTAAACAATTGTTTCCGCCTGTTGCCGCATCAGGCATTGCATGCTAAAACTTTAGGGTTTAAGCATCCGGTAAGCGGAGACTGGATGTCCTTTGATTCTGATATATCGGATAATATGCAAAAGGTCATTGACCGCTGGCGGCAATATGTTTCGTTTCGTGACACCGAAGAATAAAAAATGCCTGTAGGCCTTGAGCTTACAGGCATTTTTTATTAACTGCAGATTTCTTAATCTGCTAAACAATCCATGTGAGCCGGTGCTCTTTCACCCTGACCGCCATGCATGCCACCACGGCCGTGCTTGCGGTATTTTTCCAACAGGTGTCTTCTGAATTCTTTTTCGTAATGATAGAGGCTGGCAACTTTTTCTATGGGCAATACCTGCTTGAATTTTTCATGGTATTTTGCTTCGGTTTCAGCCTTGAGCGTTTCCAGTTCAATCATGCGATCGATATTCTCTTCAATTTGTTTTTTGCTCAAATCATTCTCATGTCTGATGCAGGTTTTTGCTGCCAGTTGTCTGCGCTCCAAAGCAATTTCTTTAAGTTCATCCTGGAAGGCATTGTAAACTGGCCAGAATTTTTGTGCTTCAATTACACTCAGCTCAAGCTGTTGGGTGAGGTATGAAACCTTTTCTGCCTGCATGGCTTCATGGTGACTTCTTTTCTGGGAAAAGGCCACCACAGGGAGCAAAAGCACAAGGATGATTATCAAAATCTTATTCATAGTTGTTTTTTTATTCGTAAAGTAAATATTCTATTTCATAATCTGCAAGGTAGGTGACCATAGCTTCCTCGTCCAGTTCATTTTCTGTAATGGCACTGGCAGGATCGCTGATCAATTCATCATAGATCATTTCCTCGCTGATAAATTCATATTCATAATACAGACTTTGATTTTCAGCAATCTCTGTATTTGGAAACTGGTTCTGAAAATCTTCTGAAAAGTGGTTTATACCGACTTTGAGTAAAAAAGCCATACCTGCAAAAAATGCCAGCATGTAAAAATAGGGTTTTACTGCTTGCCATACGGGCAGATTCTGCTTCTGCTTTCTTGTTTCAAGCCGTTGCTGCAACCTGCTTTCAAAGCTGTCGAAATAGTCATCCGGAGCCTTGAAGCTGTTCTTTTTTGGTATGTCATCAATCTTTTTCATCTGTTGGTGTTGTTACAAATTAGATGCAAAACCAGGGCATTGGTTTAATCACTCTTAAGGTATTTTTCGATTTTTTTTACTGCATGGTGATAAGAGGCTTTCAATGCGCCTGTGCTTGTTTTTAATATTTCGGACATATCGTCATATTTCAGATTGTCGTAGTATTTCATGTTGAAAACAAGTCTTTGCTTTTGTGGCAGACTGAGAATGGCTTTCTGCAGTCTGGCCTCGGCTTCATCACCATCAAAATATGCATCTGCACTCAGATTCTGTGATAGCTTGTCTTCATAGGATACGGGAGAAAACACATGCTTACGTTTTTGTTTTCTCAGATAATTCAGTGCTTCATTGACAGCAATGCGGTACATCCAGGAGAACAATTCTGAATCGCCTCTGAATTCGCCCAGGTTCTGATAGATTTTGATAAAGCTTTCCTGCAGGATATCATCAGTGTCTTCATGAATAATCAGGATTTTGCGTATGACAAAGTAAAGTCTTTCCTGATATTTCTGTACCAGAAAATGGAAAGCGTAATCAGGGTTATCTTCCCTGAACATTTTTATGATTTCCTTATCGGAAAGTGTATCTGTCATTCAACCTTATTTGCGCGCCATGGCTCTTTCTGCAGCTTCGACAATGTCTGATGTGTCCAGTCCGTATTTTTTCATCAAATCCTCTGGTTTTCCACTTTCACCAAACTTGTCGTCTACAGCCACCATTTCAACAGGGCAGGGGAGATAGTGGCCAAGTACTTGTGCCACAGCATCACCCAGGCCGCCATTCATCAAATGTTCTTCTGCAGTTACCACAGCACCGGTTTTGCTAACAGATTGTAAGATGGCTTCTTTGTCTAAAGGTTTAATTGTATGGATATTCAATAAATCCACAGAAATGCCTTTCTCTTCAAGAATCTTTCCGGCCTCTATGGCTTTCCAGACCATGTGGCCTGTGGCAATAATTGTCAGGTCTGTGCCTTCATTGAGCTGAATTGCTTCTCCTGGTATGAAAGTTTGATTTTCAGGTGTGAAGTTGGGTACTTTGGGGCGGCCAAATCTCAGATAAACCGGTCCCTCGTGCTCGGCAATGGCAAGGGTTGCTGCTTTTGTCTGATTGTAATCGCATGGATTGATTACCATCATGCCGGGCAGCATTCTCATCAGGCCGATGTCTTCCATGATCTGATGGGTTGCACCATCTTCACCAAGAGTAATGCCTGCGTGGGAGGCACAGATTTTTACATTTTTACCGGAATAGGCGATACTTTGCCGGACCTGGTCATATACCCGGCCTGTTGCAAAATTGGCAAATGTGCCGGCAAATGGTATTTTACCTCCGGTAGTGAGACCGGCAGCTACACCCATCATGTTTGCTTCAGCGATGCCTGTCTGGAAGAATCTGTCCGGATACTTTTCGGCAAATTCATTCATTTTCAGTGAGCCGGTGAGATCGGCACAGAGGGCCACAACATCTTTGTTTTTGGCTCCCAGTTCGGCAAGCCCTGCGCCAAAGCCAGAGCGTGTATCTTTTTCATTTTGTATTTTAAATGATTTCATGTCAATCTGTTTTTACAATTAAGGTTTTTCCTGATCTTATTTTAAATTGTTTTTCCACGCTGTTGCGCGTTTTCTTGTCTTTTGCATATCTGTACACAAGACGGTAAGTGCCTGGCTGAAGCCGTAGTTCAAGATCCTTCTCGTAGGGGTTCAGCGTATAAATCTTTTCCTGAAAGTCACCCTCCTCATGAATAATTGATCCTATCGGATGATTCTGAAAATCTATCCTGAGAGTGCCGGGTTCAGGGATTACAATCTGGCTTACTTCGCTTTGTTCTATGTCTACATTTTCTATTTTGATTCGTGGAAGGCTTAAAAACTCCAGATCATAGCTGCCGGTAATGTATTTTTGTATGCTGTTGGCATCCTGAAGGTGCAGGGTTTCCATGCTTCCTTTTTTTCTTACAATGCATGAAATACCATTGTCGACGGGATTGCTGCCTGCCACAATTGTTTCAAGAAAGCCCTGAGGTGCCGGAACCTCAATGATGTTATGAATGCCAGGCTTAAGAACAATGCTGTCTTTCCAGACTTCCGGAATGGTATGTACCTGCAGGTCATATTTTGTCATGATATCCAGCAGTACGGTGTCCGGATTTCCTTTTTCATTGATGGTGTGAATATAATTGTATCGTATTTTTCCTGAAAGCTCATCGTGGAAGCTCATGGTAACATTCGTTTCTGTGGGATTGCCTTTGGAATCGAGCAAATTTACCTGGGCACTTGTGAAATTCATCACCTGATCCACTACAGCGTGAAGCGCGTGGCGGAATTGTTTTGAATTTGATGCATCAAAATAAAATCCTACACAATCAAATACATCTTTCAGGTCAACATCCAGACCAAGGCCTATAATAAAGGGTTTTAAAATTACGCCTTTCTGTTGCAGAGCAAGGGAAACGGCACAGGGGTCTCCATCACAGGCTTCTACACCATCAGTAATCAGCACAATGATGTTCCTGCTGAATTCATCATCAGGAAAATCGTAAGCACCTTCTTCCAGAGAACGGGCGATGGGGGTTGTACCTTTGGCTACCAATTCTTCTAAGACAAAATTAATTTCTCCGATATTGTCTTCTTCAAAAGGTACTTCCAGTTTGGTATCACTGCAATCCTGCGGAGGGACCGGTTTTTGATGTCCGTATACTCGCAGCCCTATTTCCAGATTGTCAATGGTGTTGAGTGAATCCAGCATTTCTGAAAGCAGGTTTCTGGCAACATCAATTTTCCTGCGTCCATCCCATCTGCCAAGCATGCTTTGTGAAGAATCAAAAATAAACAGAATGCGGGTCAGAGGCTTTGTTTGATCCCTGACCGTTGTCGTATCCATATTGATGCTGTCGGTTATGATCTTATGCTGAGCATTTGCTGATAAGGACAAAAGCAGTACAAAAATGATTGCTATGTTGAAATGCCGGATCATTAATAATCGCCGATGGTTTCTTCTAGTTGGTTAAGTGCCTGCTCAAGTTGTTCATCGTCAGGGGCTTTTCCGTGCCAGGCGTGAGTGCCCATCATATAATCAACACCAAAGCCCATTTCGGTTTTCATCAGAATCATGACAGGCTTTCCTTTGCCGGTGTGGCTCTTGGCTTCACTGAGTATGTTGATTACTGATGTCATGTCATTGCCATTATCACAGGTGAGAACGTCCCATCCAAAGCTTTCCCATTTGGCTTTAAGATTACCAAGAGGCATCACCTCATCAACAGGACCATCAATTTGCTTGCCATTATAGTCAATTGTTGAAATTAAGTTGTCAATTTTTTTGCCAGCGCAAAACATGGCAGCTTCCCATATTTGCCCTTCCTGTATTTCACCATCTCCGTGGAGGGAATACACAAGTGAATCATTGTTATTGATTTTTTTTGCCAGTGCAGCACCTGCAGCCGCCGAGAGTCCTTGTCCCAGTGAACCTGAAGCAATGCGAACACCGGGAAGCCCCTCGTGTGTAGTTGGATGTCCCTGAAGGCGGGAGTTGATTTGCCTGAAAGTTGACAATTCCTTTGGGTTGAAGTAACCACTGCGTGCCAGAACAGAATACCACAGGGGTGAAATATGCCCGTTTGAGAGGAAAAACAAATCTTCCTCTTTTTCTTCTACGCTGAATTTATCGGGATTATGCTTTAGTATCTCAAAATACAGAGCAACCATATACTCAGTACAGCCAAGGCTGCCACCAGGATGCCCTGATGACTGTGCATGTACCATTCTGACAATATCACGCCTGACCTGTGAGGCGATTTTTTCCAATCTTTTGCTGTTTGTCATTGTTTTGAATATTATATTTCAATTTTTGCAAATTTAACAGAATATCCCGATTAATTTATCCGGAAGCTTGCCGGATTCTCAACATTTGATGAACAATTCGAAACAAGCAAGGGGATATGATAAAAAAAAGCCATCATCAGATGGCTTTTTAAAACTTTGGTAAAAAATTGCTTAATATTCTGTTTCAAAATATCCGTTGGATATCTCTATGGTTTGATCACTATTGTCTTCTACATTAAAAAAGAAAGAGCCTTTTATTATTCTGTTTTGTACATCATGTTCGGAAATGGTTGTTGATCCGGCAACAGCAGGATATGATGTCAGACTTTCCCTGTAATAAGCCATGACGGGGCCATTGTTGGGGTCAATACTATGGCTTCCTTCGCTTATGCTGTCAGGAATGATCAGATTTATACTCTCAAAGTTTTCACTGTGTGATCCTGTGATCTGAATGTGATTTGCGGAGTCAGAAGTAACAACGGAGTTGGCAACGAAATCTGTTCCGTCAATACTGGCTGTCATTACATTAACAATATTGCTCGTGTCAATGGTGTTGATGTATTTATACGGTACTTTGGTGAATTCCCCGTTGGAGATGTTTCTTGATCCGCCGCCGTCTTTATATGCCCTGAAGTTGAAAGAACCCGATATGGTTCTGTCATCTTCATTGATGGAGGATATTCTTACCTGCCCGCTGCCATCGCTGCTGTTACTGGTTGAATAAATATCAGAATAACTACTTGTATTTGGTGTGAATGTTCCTTCGTGCAGGTTGGCAGCACTGAGAGTATACACGCCTTTTTCACCTGCATATACGGTTATTTGAATGGATTGCCCATCAGCAGAAGTACCGTAAACGATAATCTGATTTTCTGAAACCCGGGCGTTGGGCTCCGGACAACGCCATGTGCTTCCATCAACGAGTGCAGTCATCAATGGGCGGTTGGTATCATTGGTATCCTCTGTGCAAGAGGGGAGCAACAGGCCAAGCAGCAAAAACGGAATACCCGCCATTAAGATTTTCTTCTTCATAATCATTTGGTTTATATTGTAACAAAGATACTAATTTTAAGACTATAAAAAAAGCCTGAGGGTTGCCTGAGCTTACAGGTTTTTTTATTTCTTCGTTTTGTTGTTTCGGGTAATTGTTTCCAGACTTGATGAAATGGCTTGTTCTATCTGGTCTTTTTGGTATGTAAAACCTGCCTCCAATAAACGCTTGGGTATCACAATGGGATTATTGATTACAGTCATCAGGCCTTTTCCAAAAACAATGTTCAGAAATATCGGAGGAATGATGAACCTGGCTTTTTTATTCAGGGCATCAGCAAGGGCATGCGTGAACTCTTCGTTTGTGATAATGGCAGGAGCAACCAAATTGTATATTCCATGCAGGCTTGCATCTTCGGTACTTTGTTGATAAAAACTGATCAGGTCATCAATATGAATAAATGGCATGGGGTATTCACCGTGTCCGATTTTTGCGCCCAGACCCAGACGAAATATGGGATACATGTTTTTTAAAACCCCGCCGTTACCAATGACTACTCCCAGCCTGGTAATAATTACACGGGTTTTTGTCCTATCAGTTTTGGAGAAAGGCGCCTCCCATTCCTTACAGACTTCACCCAAAAAATTGTCTGCAAAGTCTTCGCTGCATTCGTCATGATAGTGGATGTTGTTGTAAATACCAATGGCTGATGTGCTGATAAGCAATCCCGGTGGATTGTTGCTTTCTTCTATGGCTGTAGCTATATTGTGGCTGGTGACGGCACGGCTGTTAAATATCTTCTTCTTGTTCGATCTGGTCCATCGTTTGGTGATGGGATATCCCGCAGTATGGATAACAACATCAACACCATCCAGAAGCCCTGCCAGTTTATCTTTGTTGTACAGCACATCTCTCGGCACACTGACAACTTTTTGTCCGGTTTTGATAAAGTGGCTTTTGATGTTTTTACCCAAAAAACCACTTGCCCCTGTAATGGCAATTATCATTGTCCAACCTCCTTCATTAAAAACTTTTTCAACCTGTCCTCCGATTTGATAGAATATAACCTTCCTTCTTTAGAAACGCTTATTTCGCCTGTTTGTTCTGAAATGATGATAACAATGCTGTCTGTTCTTTCTGTCATGCCAATGCCCGCCCTGTGTCTTAATCCGAGTTTTTTGGGAATTTCCTGGCTTTGCGATACCGGCAGCACACAGCCTGCAGCCTTGATTTTATCTTTTACTATGATGAGTGCACCATCGTGCAAGGGAGCATTTTTATAAAAAATATTTCCAATCAGCCTGTCCGAAATGTCTGCATTGATAATTTCTCCGCTGCTGATATGTGTTTTGAGGTCTGAATGACGTGAAATAACAATCAATCCGCCAAGAAAATTTTCTGCCAGATAAATTGAAGCCTGAACGATGGTATCGATTTTCGATTTGCTTACCGGAGCAGAGCGCTTAAAATATTTGACAAAAGGTAAATGCTGGTTGATGAAGCTCTGGTTTCCTATCATCAGCAAAAATTGCCTGATTTCCTGTTGAAAAACGATCAGGAGGGCAATCACACCAACACCGATGACCTGCCCCAGAATTGAGCCAAGCAATTCCATATTCATCGCCTTGACAATCAACCAGAACAAATAAATAGAAAATATACCCACAAAAATTCGAATGGCAACTGTTCCACGGATCAACATATATAACTGGTAAAGCAGAAATGCTACCAGAAAAATGTCAACCACATCAAGAAAACGGACACTGATAAATGCATGCATCATAAGAAAGCCGAAGATATAAAAAATGATTGAAATTTGTACTTACCAATTGGGATTTATGCTGCTTTCCAGTTTTTTCATAATCCGGACAACCTGTTTTGCCTCTGCTACATCATGAACCCTGAGCAAACCTGCACCTTTTGATATTGCTAGTGTGTGCAGGCTTGTGGTTCCATTGAGACTCTCCTCCGGGCTGATGTCAAAAAGGCGCGTGATCATGCTTTTTCTTGAAATGCCTGCCAGCACCGGACACTCCAGGGCTGCCAGCCTGTCCATATAATTGAAAAGCTCATAGTTATGATCCAGTGTTTTACCAAATCCAAAGCCGGGATCAATGATGATGTCCCTGACACCTTTTTCTCTGAGGATAGCCAGTTTTTGGTGAAAGTAACGCATAACATCAGCCACAATGTCCTCATATTCAGGATTTTTTTGCATGCCGGCCGGTGTGCCTTTCATATGCATCATGATGAAGGCGGTGTTCGTATCAGCAATAAAATCAAACATGGATTTATCCATTTCTCCTGCAGAAATATCATTGATGATGCCTGCTTTATATTGGCTGACTGCCTTTTCAGCTATCTCTGCCCTGAATGTGTCCACAGATATGGGAATGTCCGGTTCTGCTTCCCGGATCACAGCCAGTGCAGGTTCCAGCCTGTTCCACTCTTCTTCAGTCGATATAACTTCTGCACCCGGACGTGAAGACATGCCACCAAGGTCAATGATATCGGCACCTTCATCAATGATTTGAACTACCCGTGCCTTGATTTTTTCTTTGGCCAGATATTTTCCGCCATCGTAAAATGAATCCGGGGTAACGTTTAGTATGCCCATGATTCTGACAGTGTCAAAATCCATGAGTTTTCCCTGTATATTGATTGTGTGTCTTTGAGCAAACATTTTTTTTAAGCATCTTTGTTGAGCGTGATAAAAATAATACAAATTAACAGCATATGAAATTTCTTGTGATCGAAGGCCTTGATGGCTCGGGAAAATCTACCCAGGTGCAATTGTTAAAACAATGGCTTGAGGATAACAATCAACCATATGAATACCTGCATTTTCCGCGGACAGATTCCCCGGTTTACGGTGAGTTGGTTGCCAGATTTCTCAGGGGAGAACTTGGCAGAAACGAAGATGTCAACCCCTATCTGGTGGCCTTGTTGTTTGCCGGTGATCAGGCCAGTGCAGCAGATAGTATTGAAAGATGGAAAGCTGAAAATAAATTTGTGCTCGTGGACAGATATGTTTATTCAAATATTGCCTACCAGTCTGCGAAATTTGATTCTGAAAAGGATCAAACAGAATTGATGAACTGGATTATAAAAACGGAATTCGATCATTTCAAAATTCCTGTTCCCGACCTCAGCCTTTATCTGAAAGTACCTGTTGACTTTGTGAAAAATCGCCTCACCAGCCGGCGAACAGGATCGGAAAGGGAATATCTTAAAGGGAAAAATGATATTCATGAGGCAGACATTGAATTTCAATTGAAAGTACGACAAATGTACCAGACCATCGCAGAAAAAATCGATAATCTGCATATCCTGGATTGTAGCGATCAGTTTGGAAACATGATGCCGGCTGAAGATATATTTCAAAGAATGATTGAACACCTGAAAAGAGAAAAAATTCTAAAATAAACCTGATTTTTGTCATCCAAAATCCAATAGCATTTTATAAATTTGGGGTTTGGAAATCTTAAAAATAATAATCACGTCAGTATGAAAACAATAAGTAATATCTTCAGAGTCATCATCGGAATAGTTTTTGTTTTTTCCGGATTTGTTAAGGTGGTTGATCCAATGGGCGTTCAGTTTAAGTTCATTGACTATTTCAATGCCATGGGGCTCGAGTTCTTACAGCCTGCAGCTTTGACTTTTGGCGTGATTCTCTCCGTGGCAGAACTTCTCCTGGGAATCTCCCTGTTGTTTAATCTTAAACCTCGCCTGGGTGCCTGGGGTGTCATGTTATTTATGGCCGTTTTTCTGCCCCTGACACTATGGATAGCAATTGCCAATCCTGTGCAGGACTGTGGATGCTTTGGGGATGCAATAATTTTGTCAAACTGGGCTACATTCTGGAAAAATGTTATAATCATGTTCCTTGTCGTTGTGGTATTCCTGCAGCGTAATAAATTTAAACCGCTGATGCCCGGAGGATTTCAGGTATTCCTTCTTTTTGTGTTTGCGGCCGGCACCATTTGGATAAGTGTGCACAGCATCCGACATCTCCCATTGGTGGATTTCAGACCATACAGCATAGGAAAAAATATTCAGGCCGGAATGGAGGTTCCCGAATCCGAAAAAGACAATATGCCGGAATATGAAACAATAATTGTGTATGAAAACAAGAATACAGGGGAGTTAAAAGAATTTGATGTTGATAATCTGCCTGAAAATGAGAATGAGTGGGAATGGCATGAAACAAAGAATAAGCTTGTGAAAGAAGGTTATACACCGCCAATACATGATTTTAGCATTACCACAATGCCGCTGGATTATGACGCAGGTAAGGCAGCCGAAGAAATATCACAGGAAAAACTCTTTGAAATAACATACCGCTTTGAGACAGATGGCATGGAGGATGAGTTTTTTATTGATAATCTGCCCCGGGAGGACAACTGGCAGTTTGTTGCTGTAAATGCAGATGTGCAGATAAGACCTGAAAACCTTGGCTTGATTTATGAAAAAGAGGGTGAAACCAGGGAGTTTACATTGTTCGATTTGCCGGATGAAGACTGGATGTTTGTCGATGCTGTATATTACAACGATGCATCAAATTTTCAGGGAGAACCTGATGCACCCGAAGATGTGACTGATCTTGTTCTCAACGATGACAGATACACATTTTTTATTACAAGCTGGGATGTGACATCAGCAAAAAGAAAGCATATCGAAGAACTCGAGAACCTGCACGGATATTGCGAAACAAAAGAGTATCCCTTCCTTTTTATCACTGCTTCAACTGAGGAAGTTGTGAAAGAATTTGTCGAAGAGACGGATGTGTCATTTGATTTTTACAATATGGATCCCATTACCATCAAAACAATTGTCCGTTCCAATCCAGGCATCATCCTTATTAAAAAAGGAACCATTCTCAATAAATGGCATATCAATGATGTGCCCGCAGTGGATGAGCTCGACGAAAGACTTCTGGCACAGTCAATGCAAAAACAGGTGAAAAAATCAAATCTCAATTTGTATCTCTGGCTTAGTCTTTGTATGTTTTTGATAGTTGCACTTTTGCATTTGCTTGTGAATTACCTGAAGAAAAAACACATTATCTTAGATAAAAAATCATGGCGATGAAACCACAGATATTGGCTGCAAATTGGAAAATGAATACTGACCTGCAGGAGGGAAGGAAACTTGCTGCAGATATCAACAAACACGTACAGGGTGCGGCAATCGATCCGCGCATACAGGTGATATTGGGAGTGCCCTTTACTCACCTCTCTGAAATTGCCGGAATCCTCGACTACAAACGCATTTCACTGGCTGCACAAAATTGTGCAGAACATGAATCCGGTGCATATACAGGAGAGATTTCACCTGTCATGATAAAATCTACCGGAGCTCACTATGTCATCGTTGGACACAGCGAGCGTCGAAACATATACAAAGAATCTTATGATTCCATAAAATCAAAAGTAGACCTTTGCCTGAAAAATGCACTGAGACCGATTTTTTGTTGCGGAGAAAACCTGGATGAACGAAATGAAGACAGACATAAAGAAGTCGTAAAAGAACAGCTTCAGGCATCATTGTTTCATATCGATTCTGAAAACATGAAACGATGTGTAATAGCCTATGAACCTGTCTGGGCCATAGGGACAGGAGAAACCGCCTCGCCGGAACAGGCTCAGGAAATGCATGCCTGGATCAGAGAACTCCTGAAAAAACAGTATCCTGATTTGAATGCTGACGATATTCCTTTGCTTTATGGAGGAAGTGTGAAGCCTGAGAATGCTCCTGATTTGTTCAAAATGAATGACATTAACGGAGGCCTTGTTGGTGGTGCATCACTAAAAACCAAATCATTTCTTGATATACTAAAAGCCTTTTAATATGGCCTACATAAAAATTGCTATTGCTTCAGGTCAGGTGACTGACCATGTGGCCGCTATTATTATTGCCAAACTCGGGGAGCTTGGCATTGAAAGCTTTGAAGAGCTTGGAGATCAGCTGTTTGGTTATTTGCCGGAAAATGCCGAAAAACAAAACGAAATCCACATGTTTCTGGATAAGATGATGATCCCCTGGAAAGAAAGCAGAATCGAAGACCAAAACTGGAATGCAAAATGGGAGGAAAGCTTTCGGGAAATTCTGATTGATGACAAAGTGATGATAAAAGCTGAATTTCACAAACCAGAAGTGAAACCCCATTATGTGATTAACATACATCCACGAATGGCTTTTGGTACCGGCCATCATGAAACAACACGCCTGGTAATCAGGATTATGCTGGAGATGAACCTGAAAGATAAGCAAGTACTCGACTGGGGCACCGGATCCGGTGTGCTTGCTGTGATGGCTGATATGATGGGTGCAAAATCCGTGCTTGCTCTTGATATTGATGACTGGTCTGTAAACAATGCGGGGGAAAATGTAAAAATCAATGAGGCCACTGGTATTACAGTACGTAAAGGTAGCCTTGAAGCCGCTAAAGATGATGACTTCGATCTTATACTGGCAAATATTAACAAGAATACCCTGATCGAGAATGCAGAAACTCTTGTCAGCAGACTTAAAACGGACGGGACACTTGTGTTGTCGGGATTCTATGAAGATGATCTGGATGAGATTAAAAATAAGTATCTGAAATTTGGCCTGGATTTTGAACAGAAAAAAACGGAAAACGATTGGTGTTCAGGCAGTTTTTTGAAAAAATCATAATCAAGCGAAATGGAATTTATGCTGGAAAAAACATATAAAATACTATTATTGAGCATTATTATGCTTGTTTCAATGCAGGTGAATTCACAGAACTATTTTTCTGAAGAACATGAGGAATTCCTGAAGAGCTTTAGCAAAAGTATTGATAATGTGAAGCTCGACAAAGGCAAAGAAGGGAAAATCCTGGCCGAACAACTTGAGGTTTTTTGGGCTTCTGACAGCATGAGCATGGAAGAGAAAGATGATTTCATTGAAACTGCAAACCTTCTGGTCTCAAAAGGAGGACAAAACTGGCCTCACCTGTTTATTTATGCAGAAAATATGCTCTTGTTCTACAGGCACGAGTTCAACAGCGGACAATATGCTGAATGGCGGAACGGCTTGTCGGAATTGCTTAACGAGCGACAGAGAGTCAATAGCAAGAAAATCAGTGAATATCAGTTCATCGCAAATGACCTGCTACGGGATTCCATAATATTCAGGCACCCGAGAGTGATTTGGAAGGTATCACATTTTCCTGACAATATCGGGTACAACAAAGATGGCCTGTATGTCAGGTTCTCCAATGTTGATATCACAGGATATCATAACAAAGACAGTATTAAAATTTACAAGACATCCGGTACAGCATACCCGCTGGATGAAAAATGGGAAGGACAGCACGGCAAAGTAACCTGGGAACGTGTTGGTATGAGCCCTGATTCGGTATATGCAGAGCTTGAAAAATACAGCTTTGAGTTCGATGAAGCTGAAATACTTGCAGATTCGGCCCGATTCGTGAATCTGAATTATTTTGGCGAACCCCTCTACGGCCAGCTCAATGATAAAGCCGGAAACCTGGACAGACCTGTGAAATCAAGCTACCCGCGCTTCAAAACCTACACAAAAAGATTTGAGATGGAAGGAGTGTTGGAAGGCATAGATTACGAGGGTGGATTTACCATGAAAGGAGAACGGTTTATCGGAACCGGTGTCAAGGACCAGAAAGCAAGAATAAGCATTGCCAAAAGTGATTCCATTAAACTCATCGCACAAAGTGAAGCCTTTACCCTGGACAACAAACAGGTGTTTTCTGATGATACAGAGATAATATTGTACCTCAATGAAGATTCTATCTATCACCCAAGTCTGATCATGAGGTATACTTTTAAAAACAAAGTGCTGAACCTGCAACGCGATGAGGAGGGCATGTCCAAAGTGTACTTTACCAACTCTTATCACCAGCTCCATATGGATTTTACCTGGTTGCAGTGGGAAATAGAAAAGTACAAAATGCAGTTTGGTATGCTTAAATCCATGTCAGAAGTCAATGAAGCCTACTTTGAGTCGGCAGATTATTTTTCTGACAAAAGATATCAGGCCATACAGATAACTGATGATATTCATCCTTTTGTCAGACTGGAAGATTTTGTCGGTCATTGGGGTTCACCCGAATTCAATCTCATAGATTTTGCCCGCTATATCAATTATTCTCCTCATCAGGTGAAAAGAATGATTTTACGCCTGGCTTATCTTGGTTTTATCCATTATGACACAGAAACCGAAGACATCAAAATTAAGCCTGAAATGTATAAATACCTGGATGCAAGACGCGGTCAGATTGATTATGATGTGTTGCAGTTTAGCTCCAGAACACAGGGCCGTACACCAAATGCTACATTGAGCCTTCTAAATTATGACCTGCAGATTAACGGTGTGCCTTCAGTGCATATTTCAGATTCACAGAATGTTGAGATTTATCCCATCGATAAGAAAATCGTGATGAAGAAAAACCGGGATTTCCTTTTTACCGGTACTATGAAAGCGTCACAGTTTTTCTTCTATGGCCATGAGTTTCAGTTTGACTATGAGGATTTTATGGTGAACATGGATCAGTGCGATTCTATGAAAATGCTTGTGGAAACCGGCGAAAGCATGGCAGACGGCGGGAAAATCCTCAAAGAGGTAAAAGCTACCATTGAAAATGTTCAGGGTGAATTCTTTATTGATGAACCGGGAAATAAGTCAGGACTTCAGGAAATGGCAAGCTATCCCAAATTCAATTCCAAAAAAGAGGCCTATGTTTATTATGATGATGCAGACATATATGATGGCGTATATCACAGGAATGAATTTTTCTTCAAAATTGACCCCTACAGCCTCGACAGCCTGCATGGATACGAAAGAGAAAACCTGCAGTTTGAAGGAACTTTTTATTCTGCCGATATCTTTCCTGATATCAAGGAAACCCTGGTAGTGAGACCGGATTATTCACTTGGATTTCACCGGATCACCCCGGATGCAGGCTACCCGTGTTACAAAGCAAAAGGTACATATACACGGCATGTTGACCTCAGCAATCAGGGACTGAGAGGTTCAGGAAGAGTTGAATACCTCAACAGTACAAGCATGGCCGATAAAATCAATTTCTTCCCCGATTCACTCATTGCTCACGCCACAAAATTTGAAACCGAAGCCAAAACTTCACCAGTAGAATATCCACGGGTTGAGGGCGAAAACAACAATATCAGATGGTATCCCTACGAAGATGAATATTTCGTTGAAACCATTGAAGAAAAATTTGTCATGTTTGAAGATCAGTCACAAATGACCGGAGAGCTTAAACTTACTCCAACCGGCCTTGAAGGCAGCGGTATGATGGATATTGGAAGATCAAAACTCTCCTCTGACAGGTTTACTTACGAACGACAATACATTGATGCCGATACTGCAGATTTTGAGCTGTTTACAGAGAATCAACTTGATCTCGATTTTTCAACCATGAATGTCAATGCACATATTGATTTTCCCGAAAGAAAAGGCCATTTCAAAACCAATGGAGATGGTACCTATGTTACCTTTCCCAAAAACGACTATATCGGATACATGCAGGAACTGGTCTGGCATATGGATCAGGAATATGTGGATATAAAAAGTGATGCTGAAACGGTGGAGAAACTAGAAAATGACCCGGACATGTCCGACGAAGAGTGGGAGAACCTGTTTCTGGAAGGACCGAAATTTATCTCAATACATCCGGATCAGGATTCCCTGAATTTTGTGGCTCCGGTTGCATCCTATGATCTGGAAAACTATATTATCACAGCAAAAGAAGTGAAATTTTTAAGGGTAGCCGATGCAACAATCTATACCGGCGATGGTGAGGTAGTGGTGGAAAAAGATGCCATCATGAGGCCTTTGAAGGATGCTGAAATTATTGCAAATACAACCAATCGCTATCATAACATCAAAAATGCCACTGTAAATATTCAGGGAAGAAAAAGTTATACCGGCTATGGTGATTATGATTATGTGGACAAAGCCGGACAAATACAGACTTTCCATTTAAACAGAATCGGGGTGGACAAAACCGGTCAGACCTATGGAGAAGGATCCATCGCCGAACCGGATGATTTTAGCCTGAGTCCGAATTTCCGCTTCCAGGGCGATGTTATGCTATCAGCAAATAAGGAAAATCTTTATTTTGATGGTGGAACAAAAATCAAACATGAATGTCCGCACATATCATCGGAATGGCTTGCCTTCGAGGCCGAGATAGACCCGGAAGATGTTGCCATCCCTGTGGACAGTACGCCAGTGAGCATCAATGGCTCACAACTGGCAATGGGCCTGAACATCTACAGAGACTCTTCCTACGTGGCAATGTATTCCCTCAAAGAAAGAAGAACCGATTTCAGCCTCTTTATGGCCGCAGGTTATCTGATTTTTGACGACAGGGATATGTCTTATAAAGTCGCCAATGAAGATAAACTGCAGGAAGAAAGTCTGCCAGGCAATTTGCTGAGGTTCGGCCGGGTGGATTGTACGATGAATGGTTCAGGTCTCTTTAGCTTTTCTGATGAATTTGGATTGTTTAAACCCAATCCTATCGGCAAATTTTCCCATAATCCGGAAAAAGATACCAGCATTCTGGACCTGAGCCTGATGATGGACTTCCATTTCAATGACAATGCAATGGAAATCATGGCTCAGGATATTAATCAGGCTCCCGGCCTGACTGGCACAGACCTCAGCGGAGATGTATATGAACAAGCTGTGCTTGAATTGCTTGGACAGGAAACTGCCGAAGAATGGTTTGCTGAATTGAGTATGGGTAATCTGAAAAAAATGCCAAAAGAAATGGAGAATCTGAAAATACTCACAGATATTAGAATGAAATGGTACAAATCAGAATCCATGTTTATCCATGAAGGACCGGTTGGTGTTTCTTCCCTTGCCAGAAATCCTGTTAACAGAAACGTTTTTAGTTTTATTGCTCTTGAGAAAAACAGACGGGGAGATACTTTCCATATGTATTTTGAACTGGATGAGGAAACCTGGTATTATTTCAGATACAATTCCGGTAATATGGCTGCGATTTCAAGTAATCAGGAATTTAATGAGGCTGTGTATGATACACGACCTGGTCAGCGCCTGATAAAGGCCAGTGGTGATAAACCCTCGTACAGATATTCACTGGGGTCAAAAACATACATGAGAAGGTTCCTCAAAGATATGAACGAATTGTTTGGATATGATGAAGATTAAACCCGCTGCTCTCGTATTTGCTTGTTTGCTGATGGCTGCTTGTGTACCTACCGGATATGAACAGTCGGCTAAACCGGCCCGCCCCGATTATTCCTCTTTATATAATCCGGCCAGTGCCAATATTATGCCACGGGTGAGATGCTATCATTCATCAGACAATGAATCCTACCTCTTCTTTGCCGTAAATCTCAACCGGATGATGCCTTCTCCCAAAACAGAAAACAGTAAGGGTGGGGAGATTGTCCTTGGGGTAAAATATGCCATCAGGCATGCTGAAACCAGGGAAATTATTGATTCTGCATCCATGACATACAGTTTTGATGAAGATGAAAGGAAATTGTTTTTGACCTATATTCCTGCCGGGCTTCCTGCCGGAAACAATTACTTTGCCTCTATGCTGTTTTTTGATGAAAACAAAAAGTCTTACAAACGGGTGGTTTTTGATATTGATAAAAATCACAATGCCAATGAATCATGGTTCTTTCCGGAATATCTTGAGCCTGAACTACAGCCTGTTTTAGAGAATTATCTCAGTACAGACCGTCATATTCGAATCAGCTCAGACCAAATCATACAGGATTCTCTTTATTTATCACTGTACAAAAATGATTCTGTCTTGCCTGCGCCACCCTACAAATCCGGTGCAGAAGTATTTGTCTCTGATACAGCAGCTATGAGAATCAAATATCATCAGGATGACAGCCTTTTGCCGGACAAAAGCGGTTTTTATTTTATCTCCACAGACAGTCTCGCGGAAAATGGCCTTGGACTTTTTGCCGGGAAAGGATTCTTTCCATGGGTGAGAAGGCCTGAAGACATGGCCGGCCCGATAAAATATATTGCTACAGGTAGCCAGTACCGGCAGGTCATCGGTGCAGAAAATCAAAAAGCAGCTGTGGATAAATTCTGGCTTGATATTGGCAATTCCCAGGACAATGCCAGAGAGCTGATTCGTGTTTACTACAATCGTGTGCAACTGGCCAACCAGTATTATACGGCAACACGGCCGGGCTGGCAAACCGACAGAGGGATGATATACATTATCCTTGGTGCTCCGCAGAAAGTGCATAAGGATAATTCCAGGGAAGAATGGATTTATGGTCAGTCAGAAGAATATAAGGGACTTGTGTTCCGTTTTGTCAAAGATACAGCCTCACTAAGTGACAATGAATTTTTACTGATGCGCGATGTCAGGTATAAAGAAGCCTGGCTTGATGCTGTAAAATCCTGGCGAAATGGTTTGCCCTATGCGGTCCCGGATTAATTGAAAAAAAAGATATGCAGGAAAAAACAAAAGATTATATTTTTGGCATTCATGCCATTACCGAAGCGCTGAAATCAGGAAAAAGTATTGATAAAATTCAGCTTTCACGTGAACTGAGTGGAGAGACCTTTGCCGAAATCAGACAGCTTGCTAAAAGCCGGAATGTTACCATACAGAGTGTTCCTATTGAAAAAATCAACCGCATCACAAGAAAAAATCATCAGGGGATCATAGCATGGATCTCTCCTGTGGCATTTTGCAAAATCGAGGATGTCTTGCCCGGAATTTTCGAACAGGGAGAAACCCCATTTATCCTAGTGCTTGATGGTGTAACTGATGTTAGAAATTTTGGTGCCATGGTGCGCACTGCTGATTGTGCCGGTGTACATGCCATCATCATCCCTGATAAAGGCTCGGCACGTATCAATGCTGATGCCATGAAAACCTCTGCCGGAGCCCTGAATCGTGTGCCGGTCTGTAAAGTCAGCGTTTTGTCAGGTACAGTAAAATTTCTTAAAAACTCAGGCATAAAGGTCTTGGGCATCACGGAAAAAGGAACAGAAAATCTGTACAGCCAGAAACTGGATGAACCTCTCGCCCTGATCATGGGCTCTGAAGAAACCGGAATTTCCACCCAGGTGATGAAACACGTAGATGTCCTCACCCGCTTACCAATGAAAGGCAAAATAGCATCTCTGAATGTTTCCGTAGCAGCCGGTGTGGTGATGTACGAGGTGTTGAGGCAGCGTCATTAATGTCAATTCGCCGGCCGGTATTATTATTCCCCGCTTGTTTTTTTTTTGATTGTTTTTCATGATTGATAGATTTTTGTATCTTGTGACAAAAGCAAGTCAGATGGACAAGGCAAAACAAAACAAATCTTTTTGTGAAGTATTTACCGACCTGGGTAAAGGTTTTGCATTGCATGAAGTTGTGCGGGATAAGGATGGTGAAATCCGGAATTATCGTATACTTGACTGTAATGAGCTGTTTGAGAAAATCCTGGATATCCCTGCAAAAGATGCCTGTGACAGTCTTGCTACAGATATATTTCAAACCAGCCGGCCACCATTTGTTGAAATGTACAGCGGCGTTGTGGAAAGCGGAAATCCGGAATATTTTGAAAGATATTTCCCCCCGTTGGATATGTATTTTAAGGTGCATGTTTATCGGCCTGAACCCGAAAAATTCGCAACAGTTTTTCAGGATATTACCAAAGAAAAGCAAAGGGAGAAAAGTGAGAAGCACCAGTATGCCGTCTATGAGTTGATGAGGGAAGTCAATAAAGTACTCTGGCAGGAAGAGAATCCCGAAAAGATCGCAAACAGCATTTGTGAGACAATTGATAGAAATCCAAAGGCTTATCCTTCAGCCTGGATTGCCATTATGGATGAAAATAATGAGCTGGAGCAGTTTTCTTCTGTGAATCTCAAGAATGCTGACAACTTCAAATACCAACTGTCCAATAAAGTATTCCCAAAGCATCTGAAAAAAACACTGGAGTCCAAAACCGAAATATTTGTACGTGTGCCAAAGGATAATTGTAATGATTGCCCACTGGCAAAAGAACACAAAGACCGCCTTGTATTTATAAAAAACATTTATTTCAATAAAAAGCATCATGGTGTGTTGGCTGTAAGCCTGGATGAGCATTACATTGATATTGATACGGAGAAACGACTTTTCTCGGAACTTGTTGATGATATTGCCTTTTCCATTGATGCTATTCTTAGCAAAAATGATCTGAGAGAAGTAAAAAACGACATAGATATCACACTCAATTCCATTGGCGATGCTGTTATTTCCACAGATATTGAAGGCAATGTGCTTCGGATGAATCCTATTGCAGAGAATCTATGCGGGTGGACCAGCAAACAGGCAAAAGGAAAACCCCTTACAAAAGTTTTTAAAATTGTCAATGCCTTTAGTCGGGAGCCCGTGAAGAACCCGGCACAAACAGTGCTGGAAACCGGCGAAATCGTTGGTCTGGCAAACCATACACTTTTAATCAGCAAAACCGGCAAAGAGTACCAGATAGCTGACAGTGCTGCTCCTATCAGAGATGCAGACGACAATGCTACTGGGGTTGTACTCGTTTTCCGGGATGTGACAGAGGTGTACCGGAAACAACAGGAGATAGAATTGTCAGAATCAATGTACAGGGCGGTATTTGAAAATACGGGTACTGCTACATGTACTTACGGAGATGATGGAATCATTACACGCTGTAATGCCCAGTTTGAAAAACTGGCAGCCCTGCCTGCATCAGAAATTGAAGGCAAATTGCGTTGGTCTGATTTTGTTGATAAAACTGACCTTCAGCGCATGAGGGGGTACCATAAAGATCGCTCAGATGGCAAGCATGTCAGAGTGGACCATGAGTTTGTTTTTGTTGATGCTGATGGCCATCGCAAGGATGTGCTGGTAAGGGTTGGTATGGAAAAAAGCTCCAAAGTGAGAGTTGCTTCCCTGCTGGACATCACAGAAAGCAAATGCCTGGCTGCCGAATTGAAAGAAAGTGAAGAGAAATTCCGAAAGCTCGCTGAAAACAGTGCAGCCGCTATCATGATGCATCAGGATGATAGATGGGTATATGCAAACCACGAATCTGAAAAGATTTCCGGCTATTCCCGACAGGAACTGTTGTCAATGAAATTCTGGGAATTTGTACATCCGGATCATGTTGATAAAGTCATGGCGGCAGGCCGGGCAAGAGAATCAAAGGAAGGGGCCAATTTGCGCTATGAGTTTGTTATCATTACAAAATCAGGTAAACACAAGTGGATTGACATTTCAGGGACAACCATTACATATCAGGGAAAACCTGCAGGCTTGGTCAATATTATCGATATCACTGCCCGTAAAAAAGCAGAGGAAGAAATTCGTAATAACCTGCATGAATTGCAGAGAATTGCAGATAATCTTCCCAGTGTCATCTGGAAATCCGAAATAAATGAACAAGGAGCTTTTGAAAATACATATATAGCCGAAAATGTTGATGCCATGCTGGCTTTGCCTGAAGGGACAATTGGCAACGACTGGGAGAAATTTTTCTCATTTATCGTATCTGAGTACGTTCCTGCCGCCAGAGAAACTTTCAGGCAGGGACTGGAAAATCCCGGAAAAAAAATAAGCATGGAATACCGGGTCAATAAAGGGGATGGCTCCACTGCCTGGTTTGTCTCAACAGGGAAGGCTTATCTCCAGGATGGCAAAACCTATGTCTTTGGAAGTACTGAAGATATCACTGAAAAAGTAGAAGCCAGAAAAAAACTCAGGCAAACAAACACTGCAATACAGGCCGCCATTGATGGCATTGCAATTCTCGATAAAAACGGCAGGTACACTTATTTAAATCAGGCCCATGCTGATATTTATGGCTATGATAGTCCGGCACAACTTAAAGGCAACACATGGAGAATGCTTTACTCGGGTGATGAGTTAAAACGTTTTACCAAAGAGATTATGCCGGTGCTGAGGAATACCGGCAGATGGCGAGGAGAAGCCCTGGGTACAAAAAAAGATGGCAGTACTTTTCCACAGGAGCTTTCCCTCACCGGACTGGATGATGGAGGGCTTATTTGTATTGTGCGCGATATCAGTGAGAGAAAAGCTGCCGAAGAAGCATTGAGGAAGGCAAAGGAAAAAGCAGAGGAAAGTGACAGGCTGAAGTCTACATTCCTGGCCAATGTGAGTCATGAAATCAGAACCCCAATGAATGGTATTCTGGGTTTTGCCAGCTTGCTGGAAGAGGCAGATCTGACACCTGAAGAAGCAGAACATTATCTGAATGTCATACAACGCAGTGGCAAAAGGATGTTGGAAATAATCAACGATCTGATCAATATTTCCAAAATCGAATCAGGACAAACTGAATTGCATGCAGTTAAAACAAATCTCGTTGAATTATTTAAGGAGCAGTATGATTTCTTTATAAAAGAAGCTGAAAATACAAATATTCAACTGAATCTTGATATTTCCGGAATTGAAATTGAAACAGCCTGGCTTGACAGAACCAAACTGAGTCAGGTGCTTACAAATCTGATCAAAAATGCACTGAAATTTACGGAACAAGGGGAGATCCGTATCACAGCCCGGACGAAAGGGGAAAAACTGTATGTGAGTGTCGCAGATACAGGCATTGGTATTCCTGAAGAGCAAAAGGCTGTGATTTTTGAGCGATTCCGCCAATTGTCTGAGGATGTCGATAAACCCTTTGAGGGTGCAGGGCTCGGACTGAGCATCAGCAAAGCTTTTGTAGAACTCATGGGCGGGGAGATGTCTCTGGAGTCCGTCTATGGTGAAGGAACAGAATTTTCATTTTATGTTGTACTCAATCCCGATAAGAGCAGGAAAATATCTGAATCGTCTTCAGGTCATACAACTTTGTCAGATAAGTATAAAAAAGTTCTGGTGGTTGATGATGATGAGGGCAGCAATTTACTGTTGACAGAAAATCTTAAACGGATTGGCCTGGAAAACATACTTAGCGCAACAAATGGAAGGCAAGCAGTTGAACTTGTGCGTCAACATCCTGATATTATGCTTGTTCTTATGGATGTGAAAATGCCTGAGATGGACGGGCATGAGGCAACAAGAATAATCAAATCAGAAAACAAGGATGTTGTCGTTGTTGCGCAAACTGCCTATGCATCTGATCAGGATAAGAATATTGCCATGGAAGCAGGATGTGATGATTTCATCAGCAAACCCATTGGAAAAAGCAGATTGATAGAAATCCTGAAGGAACACCTGGGCTGATGATTTCTGATATCATGACAGTGGGAAGGCTGGCAATAGACTTCCTTCTGTTTCCCAGATAAAAATAATTGCCGCAATCTGTATTTAATTCCGGCAACTGAATATTCTTCTAGTGGCAATAAGCTTTCTCGGGAACTAACCCGGCAAGGTGAATGTTACCGAACTTTGTTCATCGTTCAGAACCAGGTAGTCATTAGCATGGGCGTCTTTCACGATTTTATTTCTTCCGGATTACCATCATCCCGGCCACGAAAACATTCTCCATCTTCATACTGGATTTCATAATCAAATGTGCAGGCTTTCTGTTGCTGATGAATGTCTGAGACAATGCAGAATCAGAAGAAATTATATAAAGAGGGCGGAAAAGGTCTGCCTGTATTTCTTCCTCTGCAATAACTTTTGTATTTTTATCTGTAACAAATGATTATTATGAAGCATCCGGGTATTTTTCTGCTTTTGTTATTTGTGCCTGTACTTGTTCAGGCGCAAGAACTCTTATCACCGGGCGGGGGAGAAGGAGGCTCAGGAAATATGACAGTTTCCTGGTCTCTGGGTGAGCCTGTTACAGAAAGTTTCTCAGAAAGTGAATTTGTGCTGACACAAGGCTATCATCAACCGGCTATGTACGTAATGGATATTTGTGAGGAACCTGAAACTCAGAATTTTGAAGTATATCCCAATCCGGTAAGTGACCTGCTGGTAATAAAATATGATGCCGGCGATGATTTTTCAGTGAAACTGTACGGGCTCAGGGGCGAGTTCCTTCTGGAAGAAAGCAGTGAAACAGGATTTTGTCAGTTCTCTGTCAGTGGTTTGGCACCCGGAGTTTATTTTCTTGAGCTGCATTCAGCAGATTCAAAAGCACAGACAATCAAGATTGTCAGGCAGTAATGCCCGCAATGTACCGAACCCTTTAAACAAAAACAGCGGCCTTGCAACAAGCCGCTGTCCTTAAGAATGTGAATGCAGGTTATTCTACAGGCATTTCTTCTTCAATGAATTTTATATCGTATTTTTCCAGTTCGTCAAGGATGGGATTATATAATTCCGGGACAACCGGAGTATGAACACCTGTGAGTTTGATTTCTCCTTTTGCCAGCAGGCGTACAGCAATGGCTGCAGGTGTACCTACCGTGATGGCCATGGCTGTTTCCTTTTGGGATTTGCCAATGTAAGCAAAGCTGGATTTGAGGCCTTTCCGTTCACCATTGAGCTCATACTCGAATTTGTGCTGCATGACAATCATATCCTTGTCATTTTCTTCCAGTGCCCATTTTTCTTCCAGTAGTTTTTGCAGAATCTGAGCAGGACTGGCTCCGGAAATTCCAATCGGGCGTTTATCAAAAATACCAAGCCAGATGAGTTTTTTCATAATTTCACCTTCAGGATCAAGATTCATGAATTCACAAAGCTTATCTTCAACCAAAATGTCAGGTTGATATCTCAAAAATGAATTGATAAAATCCCGGTAGGTTGTCTCTTTATCACCCACGTATTCAATGCTGTCGTCGGTCATGCCGAGTTGAACAAATACATTCCATGCTTCGCAGTACCCCGGGCGGCGCATGGTGCCCCTGAAAATTGTCGGGATGTCTTCCAGTCCATAGATTTCACGGTATGAAAGTGAATCCCGGTTAGGATATACTTCAAATTCTCCAAAATCCAGAACACTGGTTTTTTCTGTTCTTTTGAATAGCTGATGATAGGGGATATACTTATACCTGCCGTTGCGGATAAAACAGGCTGTAGCCTGCCCGGCCAGTACCACATTGCGGGGATTCCATGTGAATTTGTAATTCCATGGGTTGTTGTCATATTCCGGTGCTATCAGGCCGCCTGTACTCGATTTGAATACCTGCAATTTGCCACCATCATTTCTTATTTTATCAATTACCCGCATGGCAGACATATGATCAATGCCCGGATCAACGCCAAGCTCATTGAGCAACGTGAGACCCTTTTCCCTGGCTTCCCGGTCCAGTGCCTTCATCTCCTTAGAAACATAGGAAGCTGTTACCATATGCTTGTTTAAATCCACACATGCCCTGGCAACCAGGGAATGGAATTTAGCCGGTAATAGGGAAACAGTAATGTCACAGGATTTAATCTCACGGGCCAGTTGATTTTCATCATCCACATCAAATTGAAATGATTCTCCACGGGGATGTCCGTTGATTTTTGAAGCAGCCAGTTTGTCATCCATGTCTCCCAGACGAATATGCCAGTCTTCGGTTTCAGCGTGTTCGAGCAGATAGTTTATCAGGCTGGTGGCTGATAGTCCTGCACCTAAAATCAGTATTCGTTTCATTTCGTCACTATAGTTATTTGTTTTAACAAACCTAAAAGAAGATTTGCGTAAAAAAAATATTTTTTATCAGAGATTTTACCATAAAAACATGTTTAATAAATGGTGAAGTATGGTAAGTGGCATTGAAACAGGCAGATGGACTGGTATTTATTCCTGCTTTTTATCCTGCCTGAAAGTTGATAATTTTTTCCGGCAAATGTACGACACCATCAAAATGGTGATTCGCAATGCAATTAATGTTATTTTTTGTATTTTGCAATAAATAACAATCGCTATGAAAAAATTAAGCTTTCTGATCTTTTTGTTCATTTTCCCATTCCTTCTTTCTGCTCAGTCAGTGGAAGGCCTGTGGAAAACAATCGATGACGATACCGGTAAGGCCAAGTCAATTGTCCGTGTTTATAAAGCCAATGGTATGCTGTATGGTGAGATAGTTAAACTCATTGATAAAGAAGAGGACAATCCCCTGTGTACCGAATGTACCGGTAAGCTTAAAGATAAACCAATCGAAGGCATGCAGATCATCAACGGTCTGGAACAAAAGCGGGGAAAATGGGAAGGCAAAGACGGCATACTAGACCCGGAGAACGGCAAATTATACAAATGCAAAATCTGGGCTGAAGGTGATAAAAAACTGAGTGTTCGTGGATACATCGGCCCGGTTTACCGCACACAAACCTGGTTGCGCTACAGGTAAAATAATCTGTTGATAAAAGCGGGTTTCTTTTTTTTATTCAGACATAAATTCTCGTATTTTTGTCTGAAAGTAAAAGTATATGGCAAAAAAATCCAGCAAGACACCACTGATGGATCAATACTATCGCATCAAAGGAAAGCATCCTGATGCGATACTCCTGTTTCGTGTAGGTGATTTTTATGAAACGTTTGAATCAGATGCCATAGAAGTTTCACGGATTCTGGGTATTACCCTTACCAAACGATCCAATGGTTCTGCATCCGCAGTTGATCTTGCCGGATTCCCTTATCATGCGCTGGATACATATCTGCCAAAACTTGTGCGTGCCGGACAGCGGGTTGCCATTTGTGAACAACTGGAAGATCCCAAACAAACCAAAAATGTTGTCAAAAGGGGAATTACCGAACTGGTCACACCCGGAGTATCTATGCACGAAAATGTGCTTGAACACAGAGAAAATAATTTTCTGGCCTGTGTTTATTTTGGGAAACCAAAAACCGGGCTTGCTTTCCTTGACATATCAACCGGTGAATTTTTGCTTGCTGAAGGCAATGGAGAATATGCCGACAAGTTGCTGCAAAGCATGAATCCCAGGGAGGTTCTGTATCAACGATCCAAAAAATCCGAAATTGAAGACTTGTTTGCTGACAGGTATATCGCCTACCCGCTGGATGAATGGGTGTTTACTCTGGAGAATGCTTATGACCGCCTGTTAAACCATTTCAAAACCAAAAATCTGAAAGGTTTTGGGGTTGAGGATGCTAAAGCCGGGATTGTTGCTGCCGGAGCCATTATGAATTATCTGGAAATGACCGAGCACAGACAGATTGATCATATATCCGGTATTACCCGCCTCACCGAAGATAATTATGTCTGGCTCGACAGATTCACCATCAATAATCTGGAAATATTCCAGCCATTGAATGCCGGCGGTAAAGCGCTGGTTGATGTGCTGGACCGAACAAAAACAGCCATGGGTGCCAGAATGCTTAAACGCTGGCTTGCTTTTCCATTGCTGGATATAAAGAAAATCACGCAACGTCTCAATGGGGTTGAATACCTTATAGAACACGCAGATCTGAGTGCCTTGCTTGCAGGTCATTTTTCCAAAATCGGTGATCTCGAAAGGCTCATTTCCAAAGTGGCTGTTGGGAAAGTCAACCCACGGGAAATCAATCAGTTCAAATCGGCCTTCCATGCCATAGAACCCATCAAAGAAAGTTTGAGTATACTTGATGATCCGGAGTTAAGACAGATTGCCGACCAAATGAATCCCTGTGCTGAAATTCGTGACAGAATTGAGAGCGAAATAAAAGAAGATCCTCCCGTGCAGATAAATAAAGGACAGGTCATTGCCGATGGCGTGTCTGAAGAACTGGATGAATTGCGCCACATAGCACATTCCGGTAAAGATTATTTGCTTCAGATGCAGCAGGAGCAGGCCCAAAAAACCGGTATCAGCAGTCTGAAAGTGGGATATAACAATGTCTTCGGATATTATTTCGAAGTCAGAAATACCCATAAAGATAAAGTGCCTGACGACTGGGTACGACGGCAGACACTTGTCAGCGCCGAGCGTTACATCAATGATGAGCTCAAAATGTATGAGTCAAAAATTCTGGGTGCTGAAGAGAAAATCATGGAGCTTGAACAAAGATTGTTCACAGAACTCGTTTTGGCTCTGAGTGAATATACAGAAGCAATCCAGCTCAATGCTTCACTCATTGCGAAAATTGATTGCCTTTGTTCTTTTGCCGGAGCATCAGAAGAGAATAATTATTCCAAACCCAATATCAATGATTCCCTGATGCTGGATATTCAGCAGGGCAGGCATCCGGTTATCGAACAGCAATTGCCGGCCGATGAGGAATATGTAGCCAATGACGTTTTACTGGATAATGATAATCAGCAAATTATGATGATTACCGGCCCAAACATGTCCGGGAAATCTGCTTTGCTGCGGCAAACAGCTCTCATAATGCTGATGGCACAGGCCGGATGCTTTGTGCCCGCCAAAGCTGCCAACCTGGGTGTAGTTGATAAAATATTTACCAGGGTAGGGGCCTCGGATAATATATCTCTTGGCGAATCTACCTTTATGGTGGAAATGAACGAAGCCGCCAATATTCTGAATAATGTAAGTGAACGAAGCCTGATTTTGCTGGATGAGCTTGGCCGGGGAACAAGTACCTATGATGGTATCAGTATTGCCTGGGCAATAGCAGAGTATATCCATGAGCATCCCAGAGCACATGCGAAAACCATGTTTGCCACGCATTACCATGAGTTGAATGAGATGGAGAAATCCTTCTCCCGCATCAGAAATTTCAATGTTTCTGTGAAAGAAGTTGCAAACAATATTCTGTTTCTCAGAACCCTGGAGCCTGGTGGCAGTGAGCATAGTTTCGGTATTCATGTTGCCCGTATGGCCGGTATGCCGCCCTCTGTTGTTCGCAGGGCCGATGAAATTCTCGGTCAACTGGAATCTGCTTCTACAGATAAAAAAATGAGCCGGCCAACCAATAAAATCAGAAATGAGAGGGAAGGTATGCAAATGAGCATGTTTCAGTTGGATGATCCGGTACTCAAAGATATTCGCGATCAGATCAAAGACATTGACGTTAACAACCTTACTCCGGTTGATGCCCTCAATAAGCTCAATGAAATCAAGAAATTGTCGGGTTTGTAGTCCCTTTTTAGAACCGTATTATTCTTTTTGATTTATTTGGGCGTGCCCGTTTTTGTTTTCGCCTGGCTTTAACCTTCAGGGTCGCTCCAATTCCTCACTGTACTATTCTTTTCAAATTCAACAAACATGTTTTAATGGGGCCGACCCTGAAGGTTTTGCAACCAGCGCAGCCTGAAAACAAAAACGGTCGGGCTATCCGCTTGTATCTTTGAGCGTCGAAATGATGACGCTCAAAGGATACCGCTTCTATCCC
>JBNJGS010000005.1:9278-21030 GCA_051747965.1 Bacteroidota bacterium | reverse complement strand
TTGATGGGGAAGACCCTGCAGGTCAGCGCGGGTACAAAAAAAAACATCCCGGCGATTTCGCCGGGATGTTTCTTTATAGAGTTTGTTAGGTGTTTTTGAAATTATCTTACAGTAATCTTACGGTTGAATTGTTTGTCACCGGCAGTAATTTGCAGGTTGTACAATCCTTCAGCCATATCACTGATGTTGATGGCTTCGTTGATCTGGTCAACATCATCAAACTTCAGTTCGCGAACTACCTGGCCGTGACTTGAGATTACAGTCAGAACAACATCCTGACGTTCGTTGAGCGTCATGTCAACGGTAAACTGACCATCATTCGGATTTGGATATACGGCAAGTGCATCAGTATTGAAATCATCAATACCCACATCAAGTCTGATAAAGACAGAGTCTTCAACAGAACAACCTTCAGTGGTTACTGTGAGAGAATACCAGCCTTCTTCGTTTACCTGCAGCATGGAAAGTGTTTCACCACTGCCCCAGAGGTATTCGGGACTCAGACTGGCTGAATCGGGTGTGTAAACTACATCCGGCTGAATGGTATATGGGAATTCAGTAACAAAGATGGTGTCATTAACAGCATCCGGGAACTGGATTTCCTGACCGAAGTTTACAATGTAACCTTCAATGGTATCATTGTCTGCATTCATATCAGCAGCATACGTGATAGCAGCTGTCCAGTTATACGTGCCAATTGCTGACAAGTCAACGGTACTGCTTGTTGTACCTGACCATGATTCACCTGGTAACAGATCTTCAGAGAGGGTGATGTCTTCATCAATCATTGGTGTACCTTCGCTGGTAATTGTGAAGTTTACAATTTCACCAGATGCGATTGTAGTTTCACCAACATTGTCAAATTGTACTGGTACAACTTCACTGTCGGTGAGTTCACAATCAATACCACTTGTAGGTTCAACGAGGGCAAGATCGGTAATCGGTTCAGCACAACTAGAAGTAAAGCTGAAGAATACGCTTCCCTCAGTAATTGTGTCTGCCTGATCTATATTCAGGATTTCGCCACCGAATGGATCATAAACAGTGAAACTGATTTCATCATCATAAGTGCCACCGTACCACACGAGGTCAGTAACGAATCCATCACAAAGTGCATTAAAGACAGTGTCAGTTTCGCCACCGGTCATTTCGATCGTGGCTACTTCAATACCACCCTGCATAATACCAATAGAGGCGCCGTTCCAGCCATCTCCATAGCTATCATACAGGTCGAAAGCAAATTCACATTGGTCGTCCACGGAGCACAAGTCAGTCATAAAGCTTACCGGACCTGTCCAGTCGCTTAATTCACCACCACAGTCAGCAAGTACGTAAGCTTCATAGGCGGTTGCTGATGTGAGGCCAGTCAATGTGTAGGGATTGGAATCAGCAGTAATTGTTGTTCCTTCAGTTTCCGGATCGAAACCAGGATCACCGTAAACAATCGTCCAGCTAGCTGCAGATCCGTTTTCTGTCCAGCCAATGCTTGCACTGGTTGATGTTGTTGATGAGATATTTAGATTGGTAGGCGAGGGGCAGCTAGGTGCTTCATCTACTTTAACATCATCAATGGCCACATCATCATCAAAATCCGTACCATTGTTTTCATCAACAACAAAACGAAGCTGGATCGGGCCGGTAACTGTTAGAGTACTAAGATCAACTGTAAAGTACTCCCAACCGCCGTTAACGGTATTGGTGTCGCTGAAGAAAACATCGTTGTTCCAGGCTGCTCCGTCATAAACATCAACTGAAAAATCAACATTTGAATCACCTTCATTATTGCTGATGAGATAGAAGCTAAGTTCAGGAGTGGTAAGTCCACTGATGTCAATCATGGGTGAGAGCAATTCTGTTCCCACTTCATGTGGTGAAGAATCATCAACCCAGGCCATATATCCACCGCTATTGGTCGAACCGATAATTGTTCCACCATCACCAATGTGTTCACCGGTTGCATCGTCTGTAAAATCCCAGACTTCAACATTTGAAGCACCTTGTGACCAGCAATCTGGTATATTTCCACCGTTTTCAAAGTCTTCGGTGTATGGTGCAGTGTAAACATCACATTCAGTTGTGAACATACCTTCAGCAGACCAGTCAGCTCCGCAAGTAGCCTGTACGTAGAAATAATACGTGGTATTTGGCGTCAGTGCAGTTGTGGTTGTGTAAGGTTTAGAGGTTGTTGCAGTTACCTCTTCAATGTTTCCTGTTTCAGTACTTGGATCGATTGAAACATCTGAGATTTTGATGTTCCATTCAGTGGATCCAAGAGCATCCCAGTCGAGGGTTGCGACATCCGTGCCAATGGCTGTTGTTGTGAGGCCTGTAATTACAGGACAAGCAGCGGGAGTGGTAAACATGTATTCAGCAGTCCAGTCAGAACCGCAATCAGCCTGAACATATACATAGTAGTCAGTTTCAGCGGTTAAGCCTGTGAGAGCCTCTTCTGGAGTTGTGTTCACAATACCATCAAAAACATCTCCTGCATCCACGGTCGGATCAATTGAAGTGGTGGAAACTTTCAGGTTCCAGTCAGTTTCCAATCCGCCTGTCATCCATGAGATCGTCGCAGTTTCAGCAGTAAGATCTGTTGCTTCAACACCTGTTGGTGCGGGGCATGCCTGTTCGATTGTCAGGTCATATTCCGGAATGCAATCGGGGCTTGGCCATGTATCGATCATAATATAATATGTTCCGGCTGATAATAGTACGCCTTCCAGTACCTTTGGGTCAGAACTGTAACTGCCATCTTCAACAACCAACACGTTGTTATCAGGACAGGATTCAAAAAGCCCGATACCTGAATAAGTTGTTGTTAATGGATCAAGTGTGATATCCACAACAACATCACTGGTAACTGTGATTTCATAAACAGCGTCTTCACCTCCGTCATAATTCCCCATATCTGTATCTTCATATACGTTGCCAAGTCCGCAGGTGGTTTGAGTAAGATGCTCATAAGTGAGTGCTGCAGGAAGTTCCAAGGTGTAAGGATTGTTACAATTAGCACCCAAAGGAGCAGGTCCCTGTGTTACTGTAACTACCCAGTCCTGAGTGGTTGTTCCGTCTTCAGCAGTAATTGTATAAGTTACAGGTGAAGTGAAGTCATTGGATGTAACGCCGGATTCCTGAGTTGAATCGTTTACTGCTGCTGTTGCACCATAAGAAAGTTCATACTCAGCCACGAGATCGGTAATATCAGCATTCCATGCAACTTCGATATCCACTGTGTGGTTAACATCATCAATGGTAGCAGCACCGGTTTCTTCGGGGAAGCTATAATCAATAATGTCAGTTTCCGAGAGAATGGGAGCTTCAGTAACAGTAACAACCCAATCCTGAGTTGTGCCGTCTTCAGCAGTAACAGTATAAGTTACAGGAGAAGTGAAATCATTGGCAGTAACGCCTGATTCCTGGGTTGTGCCTGCAACAGTAGCGGTAGCCGCTGTAGAAATGGTGAAATCAGCCACAAGTGCAGTGAGATCCGTCCCGTTTCCAACTTCCACATCAATGGTGTGGTTTACATCATCAATGACAGCAGCTCCTGTTTGTTCGGCAAAACTGTATGTAAGGAAATCGGTTTCTGAGCTGACTTCACGTACACTCACATCATCAATGTACATATAGTTATAGGAAGCGCCATCAGCTTCTGTCACATAGTAATGGAAAGCGATGTATTTTACTCCACTGTAAGCACTGAGGTCTAATGTGTAATTTTCCCAGTCTTCTGTGAAACTCACAACATCAATTTCTGTAGCATTGGCATGTAATGAAGTGGTGTCAGTATAGACAGCATCCAAAATCATGATGTGCATGTCCGCATTAACACCCTCCGGTGTATTTGATGAAAGACCGTTGAAATCCAGTAAGGGATTAGTCATTGCATCCAAATCAAGAGCCGGAGTGATCAGCCATTCATCAGCCTGGTTATCAGAGGAGAAGCCATTATAAGTACGGGCCGAATAATCTCCATTCAATACTTGTGTTGAGGATTGTTCCCAGTAACTGCCATCAATACCATTTACAGCAGTCCAGCATTGGGGTGCTTCGGGTGTCCCTGCCCATGCATCTTCAAAACCTTCTTCAAATGGGAAAGTTGCTACGGTTGCACAATCGGTTGTGAACATACCTTCAGCAGACCAGTCAGCTCCACAAGTAGCCTGTACGTAGAAATAATACGTGGTATTTGGCGTCAGTGCAGTTGTGGTTGTGTAAGGTTTAGAGGTTGTTGCACTTACCTCTTCAATGTTACCTGCTTCAGTTTCTGGATCAATAGAAACATCTGAAATTTTAATATTCCATTCGCTTGTTCCTAAGGCATCCCAGTCGAGGGTAGCGACATCCGTACCAATGGCTGTGGTTGTAAGTCCTGTTACTACAGGACAAGCAGCGGGAGTGGTAAACATGTATTCAGCAGTCCAGTCAGAACCGCAATCAGCCTGTACATACACATAGTAGTCAGTTTCAGCGGTTAAGCCTGAGAGAGCCTCTTCGGGAGTTGTGCTTACCGTACCGGAAAATACATCTCCAGTTTCAGTGGCCGGATCAATTGAAGTTGTTGAAACTTCAAGGTTCCAGTCAGTTTCAAGGCCACCGGCTGTCCATGATACGAGAGCAGAGCTTTCTGTCAGATTGTCTGCAGTAACACCGCTTGGTGCTATACAGGTTTCCTCAATGGTCAAATCAAAGTCAATGCAATCGGGGCTTGGCCATGAATCAACCATGATATAATAAGTTGTACCAGCAGTCAGAATAATGTCAGTCAGACCATGATCTGTATCTGAAGAATTGGATGAATAATCAATCATGACGTCTCCATCAGGGCAACCTTCAAACAGGCCAACACCACTGTATGTTTGAGTTGGTGTGAGGGTAATGTTTACAGCAACATCTGAAGCAACGGTGATTTCATAAATGAAATCTTCTCCACCGTCGTAAAGGCCCATGCTGGTTGCATTGTAATCGTCAGCCATACCACAGGTGGATTGTCCTGCATCGGTGTATGGAAGATCAGCCGGGAGTGTTATTGCCATTGGGTTTGCACAATCAACACCATCAGGCATTGGCGCCTGAGTAACTGTTACAACCCAGTCCTGAGTGGTTGTTCCATCTTCAGCAGTAATTGTATAAGTTACAGGTGAAGTGAAGTCATTGGATGTGACACCGGATTCCTGCTCTACGCCACCAACTTCAGCAAAGGCTCCAAATGAAAGGGTGAAATCGGCCACGAGATCGGTAATATCAGCATCCCATGCAACTTCGATATCCACTGTGTGGTTAACATCATCAATGGTAGCAGCACCGGTTTCTTCCGGGAAACTGTATGTGAGGATGTCTGTTTCTGTATTAGCAGTTGCTTCGGTAACAGTAACAACCCAATCCTGAGTGGTTGTGCCATCTTCAGCAGTAACAGTATAAGTTACAGGAGAAGTGAAATCATTGGCTGTAACGCCTGATTCCTGGGTTGTGCCTGCAACAGTAGCGGTAGCCCCTGTAGAAAGGGTGAAATCAGCCACAAGTGCAGTAAGATCCGTACCGTTTCCTACTTCAACATCAATGGTGTGGTTCACATCATCAATGGTAGCAGCACCGGTTTCTTCAGGGAAGCTGTATGTGAGGATGTCGGTTTCTGTGGACGTTTCACGGATTGTGAAATCATCAACTTGAAGTCTGAGTTCATCTACTGATACACATTGAATAGCAACATAAATATCGGTGCCAGAAGTGATGCCGAAATCTGATAATTTGTAGCTTTTGGGTTCCCAGCTATTTGGAGCTGAAGTAACGTTTTCCAATACAGTTGTGAAATCAGCTGGTGCAGTACCAGTAGTGGATACAAGAACATTGTAGTCCTCTAAAAACGTGGAGCTACCAGACTTTGCAGCAAATTCCACAAAGAGGTTGTCACTTGAAACACTAATTTGTGGAGAAATAAGCCAATCATTATTTCCGCTAGCATTGTAACCTACTGCAGCACATTGAGAGCCTGTATTTGCATCTGAATCATAGATATCCCATTCTTTAGAATCGCCATCTTCGTTAAGAATAGTCCAACAATCAGGCATTGCAACATCCTCAAAACCTTCTTCAAATGGGAAGGTAGTGATAGGTGAACAACCGCCACCCATGGTAAATGTACCAATGGGGAAGGGAGAATCACATGTTTCATTGGTTGTGCCATTTTCAAGTTGGTTTGTACCGGAGAATGTCCAGTCTGCATCATTAAAGGTTGCAGCGGGGGTGGCGTCATCTATACGATAACCCCAACCATCAAGATAATCCCAGGTTTCACCTGTGCCATCAACACCAACTTCACCAAAAACATCAACTACAGCGCCATTCTGATAAAGTTCAATAGCGTCATCTCCGTTAAAAGAAACAGAGCCTGAAGTTAAATCGGGAGAAAATCCGAAGAAGTCCAGAAATTCCTGTTCTGTACCAGAGAGGTAAAAGAAATCTCCTGCAGTTGCTGCTTCAGCGGGTAAGATGATTGATGGAGATCCTGAAGAGGCAGCTCCGTTTGCCGCAATATCAATACCATAATCACTTAGATCAGGTATGTCATTGACAACATACAGCTCAATTGCTTTCGGTGTTCCTCCTGAAAGAGGTCCGTCAGCGACACCTGTAATCATCAGGTCCTGAGCTGTCAGGTTAAACGTGAGCCCGAAAGACAGCAGTATGGCTATCAGGGGCGTTAGAATAAATTTTCTCATAAGCTTAAATTTTAGTTTAAAAAATATTAATTATCATTCTATCCTAGATGGCTAATATACAAAAAATCCCTAAACCAATCAATGATAATGATTGAAATTCAGGGATTTTTTGATTCCGGGCTAAAGTAAAGGCAGTCAGGGAGTTTTTACTCGTTGATTATATCAGTTTCCACAATGTCTTTTTCTGCCAGGTATTTTTCTGCATCCAGAGCGGCTTTGCAACCGGATCCTGCTGCGGTTATTGCTTGTCTGTAAATGTTATCCTGAACATCGCCACAGGCAAAAACACCGGGAATGTTTGTGCGGCTGGAATCAGGTTCGGTGATGATATATCCAATTTCATCGGTTTTCAGGAAATCTTTAAACGGCCCGCTGTTGGGAATGTGGCCGATACCCAAAAAGAAACCGTCCACCTTTATTTCAACATCTTCTCCGGTGGCGGAATTGTGCAAAAGGACACCGGTAACACCCATGTCATCACCGAGTATTTCTTTGGTGGTATGCTGGTACAGCATTTCAATGTTGCTTGTCTGGTCTACACGTGCCTGCATGGCTTTGGATGCACGCATGTGGTCTTTTCTGACAATGATATACACTTTGCGTGCAAGTCCTGCCAGGTAAGTTGCTTCTTCTGCAGCAGAATCACCACCGCCGACCACGGCCACATCTTTTCCTTTGTAAAAGAATCCGTCGCAAGTGGCACAGGCAGAAACACCACGGCCCTTGAATTCTTCTTCAGATTCAAGTCCAAGGTATTTGGCACTGGCACCGGTGGCAATAATTACGGAATCGGTTTCTATTTCTATGCCTGGGTCTCCTTTTATTTTAAATGGCCTTGTCGAGAAGTCAACATCTGTAATCAATCCAAAGCGCACATCAGAACCAAAACGTTGTGCTTGTTTTTTTAAATCTTCCATCATTTCCGGTCCTGTGATGCCCTCAGGATATCCCGGGAAATTTTCCACATCTGTCGTGGTTGTTAACTGACCACCGGGCTGCAAACCTTCAATCACAACGGGATTGAGGTTGGCGCGGGCTGCGTAGATTGCTGCGGTATAGGCTGCAGGGCCGGAACCGATAATAAGACATTTTAATCTTTCCATAATCAAATCACTTAATTTGGGATTACAATATTAATAAAACCTGTTTAAAACACGTAAATTATTTGCAAAAAGAACAAGAGTTACTGCGGATTAATCAGTAAGTTGGTGATTAATTCGGGCAGTATTTCAGAAAACGTGTCCGGAGGTTTTCCGGAATATCATGCTAAAAACAGATTAGTTGTCATTTTGTTCATTCACCACCAGTGAGCTGTCTATGGTTACGGTTTTGATTTCAAAGCCGTATCCTCCCCAGTATCCGTCTGCATTTTCTCCCATGATATTTGAATCCAGTGTGGCAGGGTTGGTGAAAGGATTGCCCGCGGTTCCCAGGTGTTTGAAGAAAGACATCCAGAAGACAAAAAGTTGTTTGTCTATACTGCTGAGTTTAAGATTAACCGTGCTGCCGAATTTATGATATACGGCATTTTCAAAATCTCCTTCTTCTTCAAATTCTGCCTGAAAAAAATCATTTCCATCATATGCCTTGGTCAGTGGTGTGTAGCGAATGGTGTCTCCGTCCAGCCCTGCATCATCAAAAGCAAAGCTGCCAAAATAGGGTGGGTAGTAAGATGCGTGTTCACCTACAGTTTGTAATTCCATAGAATAAAAATTACGGACATTTGCCGGATCGCGGAAAAGCAGATGCAGAAATCCCAGTGTATCATTGTCCTGTGCAAAAGTGTACCATACAGAATCAATCTGAACAGCTTGAGGAATGTAGGTTTCTGCCCAATATGTTTTTTCCCTGTATACGATGTCCAGCCTGTAGTTTTGTCCTTCTTCGCCTGTGATTTCAGATCCCTGGTATCCGAAATAGGGGAATTCCGGTATGAATGAAGGCTTCAGGCTGTCAATCATCTGACCATTGTCCACGGTGATTATCATGCTGCTGTCATAAATCAAACCCATGCTTTCTTCCAGGAAACTTACATATTGTGAAATATCTGTTGAATCGGTGATTTCCGGAATGTTTACCGGTTCAAAATATCCGATGTTGCTACTCAGGAATACTTTTGCTTTTTTGCCCTGATCAATACGACCTTCAACTATGAGCTTGTCTTCGGGTTCGGGCAGATCCACTGTGATGTCTGTTTCACAAGCCATGGCGGTGACCAGGCTCAGTAGTATTATGATGCTGTATATGTGTGTGTTTTTCATGATATCAGAATGTAAAGTTCCAGGTTACAGCCGGCAAAACCGGGAAAAGTGAGACCTGTTTGGCACTGGTCTGAAAGCTTCCGTCGCTGGCGTTTCCTTCATAATCAAAATAGATAAAATAGGGATTTTTCCGGTTATAAGCATTGTACACGGAAAAGTTCCATGATGACTCCCAGTCTTTTGTTTTTTTGTGAACGTAGGTAAGGCTCAGATCAAGCCGGTGATAGGGATCCATCCGGTATGAGTTTCTGTCCCCGTATTCTTCAATGATTTCTCCATTGATGGTATAGCGTGCCACCGGCAGTGTGGTAGTGTTTCCGGTAGCATAGACAAATACAGTGGAGGCTGATAGTTTCTCATTGATCTGATAAGACAAAGACAGGGAGAGATCGTGGCGCCTGTCATATTTGGCAGGAAATGTTTCGCCGTCATTGATTTCCTCAAAAGTACGGCTTGTTTTTGAAAGTGTATATCCCAGCCAGCCCGTTAGATCGCCATAGCGTTTTTTGATAAAAAGTTCCGCACCATATGATATGCCGTCACCAAAAACAAAATAATTGTCGGCATTGTCATTGAGCTGGTCCATGGGCAATGCTCCATCTGCATATTCTATCAGATTGTCCATGTCCTTGTAATATATCTGTATTGATGTTTCAAAAAGATTTTCTTTGAAATTGCGAAAATACCCAACTGCATATTGTGCCCCGATTTGCGGCTGCACAACATCAGAACTTGGCACCCAGAGGTCAGTCGGTAGGGTTGAGGCTGAAAGACTGGCAAGATGAATGTATTGCTTGTTGCGCATATATGATGCTTTAACCGAACTTGTTGGACTGAGACTGTATTTGATGTTTAATCTGGGTTCCAGTGAGTAATAATCAGCTACGACCTCACCTGCTTTGTATTTTACACTGTCCACATTGTCAAGCCGGTATTCATCCTTAACATACCTGGTAAAAGGTCCTGTCTGAATGAATGTGCTGGCTCTGAGTCCGGCGTAGATACTGAGTTTTTCATTGATGGTAAAATCATCACCGAGATACACAGCAGCTTCATGGGCAAATTGCTTTTCTGAGCTTCCCAGGTCAATATCCTGATTGTCCTGTTCAATATTTACCGTGTTGGGTGTAAACGTATGGTATATGTATTCTGCACCAAATCGTATCTCATGTAAAGGATTGGGGAGGAATGTATAGTCCTGTTTAAAATGAAAATCCCTGATTCCTGAGTTTTGAATCAGACGAAAATCGGCATCATCACCGGCACCCATAGTGATATCCGTCTTGAACTTGTAGTCTGAAAACAGTGCTGTCGTGTTTACGAAGAATTTATTGTTAAACAGGTGATTCCAGCGCAGACTGCCGATTCCGTTGCCCCAGGGGATTTTTAGATTGAAGCCTGCATCAGTACTGGAGAAATTGAAAATGTCTTCACCATAATAGGCTGATAAATACAGTCTGTCACTATCAGAAAATTTGTAATTCAGTTTCAGGTTACCATCGTAGAAATAGTACCCGGAACCTTTAAAGGGTGAATCATTATTGATGAAAGGTTTAATGAGCACATCAATATAGGTGCGACGACCGGAAATAAGAAAGGAGGCTTTGTCTTTTTCTATCGGTCCCTGTGCTGTAAAGCGAGTTGCAATGGTGCCGATACCACCTTCAAAATCATAGGATTTCATATTCCCGTTGTTCATTTGTATGTCCATTACTGATGATACTCTTCCTCCATATTGGGCAGGCATACCACCTTTGTAAAGTTCAAAACCCTTGATGGCATCTGCATTGAAGACGGAGAAAAATCCAAAAAGATGAGAGGCATTATATACCGTGGCTTCATCAAGGATGATAAGGTTTTGGTCAGGCCCGCCACCACGTACGTAAAATCCGGCATTTCCTTCACCGGCAGCCTGAACACCTGGCATGAGCTGAACTGTTTTCATCACATCCACTTCACCCATGAAAGCAGGCAACTTTTTTACTTCCTCCATGGGAATTTTTTCCACACTCATGCGACTACTGTTTACGTTGGCATCTGATCGCTCACTGCTGACAACAACTTCCTCTGTCTGATAGGCAGTTGGTTTTAAGTCGACATTTAATTTTTTGTCTGAAGTTATATTTTCATCTACCTTTTCTTCCTGATAGCCAATGAATGAATAACTCAGATTGTATTTCCCGTCAGGAACGGTCAGACTATAGAAACCATAGGCATTGGTTGTGGCCCCGATATTTTGTCCTTCCACAGATACATTGGCTCCGATAAGCTCTTCACCGGTTTCCGCATCACGAACATAACCACTGATGGTATGTTTTTGCGCAAAACCTGCAGTAATGAAAAAACTCAACAGGAAGAAAATAAGTGATCGCTTCATAGTTCGGTTGTTTTTACAAAAGTACATCAGTAGATTAATAATACAAGTTAAGATTTCATTAAAAATTGAAAGACAAAACAAATTATCGTAAAAGATTGTTTTCTGCCGCGTATTTTTTGGATTATTCAGTTTAAGCTTGTATTTTTGTGCCATCAAATGCTACGGGATGTAGCTCAGCCCGGTTAGAGTACTCGTCTGGGGGGCGAGGGGTCGCGAGTTCAAATCTCGCCATCCCGACAAGCATAAAATCCCTTTCAGCGCAAGCTGGAAGGGATTTTTTTCTATTCAGGGCACCGAAAACTTGTTTTCGAAGTGCCCTGAATAGAAAAAAAGCCCCAGGCCGGCGCGAGCCGGTCTGGAAGGATTTTATGCTTGTTATCTCCCCCCAAAAGATT
>JBNJGS010000005.1:0-9178 GCA_051747965.1 Bacteroidota bacterium | reverse complement strand
ATGTTTTTGGCATGAATTTTTGCTTTGCTTTGCAGCAAAAATCATGACCAAAAACCAATTTAGTGCATTGCTGAAAACCCGGGTTGAAACCCGGGTTTATTCGTAAAACTTGTTTTCGAAGTGCCCTGAATAGAAAAAAAGCCCCAGGCCGGCGCGAGCCGGTCTGGAAGGATTTTATGCTTGTTATCTCCCCCCAAAAGATTGCGCCGGTTTTTCACCGGCGAAATCGAATGAAATTAAGGAAATGTTTTTGGCATGAATTTTTGCTTTGCTTTGCAGCAAAAATCATGACCAAAAACCAATTTAGTGCATTGCTGAAAACCCGGGTTGAAACCCGGGTTTACAATTGCGGCCTTCTGGATTTTTATTCAAATGATCAATAATTTGTCGAAAAATGTTTAAGGTCGTTGTCACCCTGCAGTAACTTTATGCATGGCTTTTGTGTCAAGATGTTTTGCCGCAATATCTCTTATGTCTGAGGGAGTGATTTCATGAATTTGCCGGATGAAATCAGCATAATAAGCAAAATCAAGATCCATTTCCAACAGATACTGGTATATAGAAGCATGTTTGAATGCACCGTCAAAGGTGGAAAGCAGCTCACCGCTCATGTAGTTTTGAACAAGTCTGAGTTCCTCCTCACTGACCAAGTCTGATTTAAGAGTTTCAGCTTCATGCTCAATCTGCCTGATTGTGTCTTCAAGATATTCATGTCCGACATCTGTTGAGATGGTATGGGTACATCCGTATTGTGAAGGTTTGATGTTGGAATAAATTCCGTAAGTGTAAGCCTTGTCTTCACGGATATTGCGCATGAGTCTTGATCCGAAAAAACCACCAAAAATCGTATCAACAACTTTAAAACCAAAATAATCCGGATGACCCGGTCCGATGATTTTTTTGCCCCATTTCAGTGATGTCTGGCTTTTGTCATCCATTGCGATATGATGATTTTTGGGTTCATCGGGATTGGGGGCAGTAATGTTTTCAACTGATTTATATTGTACGGCAACTTGTCCGAAATGTTTGTTAAGCTGGCTCTTGATGTCTTTGGGGAAATATCCTGAGATGCCAATTCTGCAGGAAGATATATAGTTTTTATGATAAAAATTTTCGATATCATCCAGGGTAATATTATTCAGTGCAGATTCTTCGGGATAGAAACCCAAAGGATTATTTTTTCCCCAGATCAGTGTTTTCAGGTAGGCTGCGGCATTATAATCGGTGCGTTTAAGATTTTGTCGTAACCTCTGCCGTGTTTTTTCACGGAGGAAAGTCAGTGAATCTTCGGTAAAATCCGGATCAAAAAGCATATCATAGGCCACGGGAAGCAGATTTTCCAGGTACATCACCGGAAGATAAAAAGTAAATACCGACCATTTTCTGCCAATTTTTTGTTGCAGAAAAATGCCGTAATAGTCGAGTGTTTCCTCAAAAGATTGGCTTTTTCCATTTTGTTTGCCTTCGCGTAGCATGGCATTGGTGAAAGCCGATAAGAAAGTTTTTGACTGAAGAGCCTGTCCTGATTCAAAAATGAAATCCAGTTTCATGGCTTTGATCGTATCATTGTAAAAACCATGAATTTCCATTCCATTATCCAGTTTATAGGTGTGTACTGGCAGATTCCGGAAGGTAGTTATTTCATGAATTCTGGGCTTGTGATGTGTCATGATTTTGCGTGGTATTTAAGGATGGAGGCACTGTTTCTGTTCAGCATCTCTTTTGCTGTTTTTCTGATCTGCTCATGTGTAACTGTGGAAATTAGATTGTCTTCCTTATTGATGAGGCCTACATCTCCCAGATTTTCAAAATAGGCAAGATGGAAGGCTTTGTTATTCAGTGCGATATTGGAAAACATCCATGCAGAAACAGCTTTGTTTTTGACTTTTGTCAACTCTTTGTTTTGACAGCCGTTTTCTCTGAGCTTATCAATTTCTTCCCATATGAATTTTTCAGCATCCTTAAGTGAGATTCCCTCGGCCGGATAGCCATGAATGATAAACAGACCGGGGTATGTGCTGCCCCAAATGTATGCGTCAAGTTCAGAGAATTTTTGTTTTTCCCTGACCAGCCCAGCGTAAAACCGAGAGGATTTACCATTGGCCAGAATGTCTGAGATGAGGTCAGCAGCATGATAATTCTGGTGAAGACGACCCGGCATATGGAAACCCATTAAAATTGCATCTTGAGGCACATTTTCTTCTCTGATGGTTTCACGCTGTGATAGTTGTTCCGGTTCAGTTATTGTTGTTTCCTCAGGAATAATCCCAACCGGGATATCTGCAAAATGCTTTTTTACCAGTTCGAGGCTTTTAAAAGAATCAATGTTTCCGGCAAGCACAAGGACAGCATTGCCCGGGGCATAATATGATTTGTAAAATTTAAGGAGTTTTTCGCGGGTAGTGTTTTTTATGTGCTCAATGGCCAGACCGATGGTTGACCAGCGATAGGGGTGTTTTTTGAATGCCATATCGCGCATGATAGCATCCATATCTCCATAAGGCTGGTTGAGATAGTTTTCTTTAAACTCCTCTGTCACAACAGATTTTTGGACAGCTATGCTTTTTTCGTCCAGATTCAGATTTTGCATTCTGTCGGCTTCAAGCCAGAGAGCTGTTTCCAGATTGGCTGCAGGCAGGATGTCATAATAATTGGTGACGTCATTGTTTGTAAAGGCATTGTTTTCTCCTCCGGCTTCTTCCAGAATGCGGTCGAAGTTGGGCGCATGTTTTGAACCACCGAACATCAGATGCTCAAAAAGGTGAGCCATGCCGGTCAGCTCCGGGTCTTCGTCTTTAGCCCCGACTTTGTACAGGGTATTAACGCAGACCAAAGGTGTTGATTTATCTTCATGGATGATGACAGTCAAGCCATTATCCAGGGTAAACTTCTGGAATTTGATCATAATAATCTAAAAAAGATATGTGTAAAAAAAACCGCCCGGAGGCGGTTTTTACAAACTTATGCTGTTTGAACTTCTTGCAAAATTTCCAGCCCATGCTTAATCGCTTTCTCATTGAGAGGTAGCAGTTTATGGTGCCGGGCAGGCAATGATTTCTCCAGTCCCTGCATGACATTGTCAAGTTTTACAATGGGTTTGATTTTGAGATACGCACCCAGTACAATCATATTGAATGTTTTGGGATTGCCTAATTCGGCAGCTGCGGCCGTACCTTCAACCTTGTAGATATTGACGTCATTGCGTTCCGGAGGACGTGTAATTCCGTTTGGATCGTAAAGGATCACCCCACCGGGTTTGACTTTGGATTCGAATTTGTCCAATGAAGGTTGGTTGAGAATAATTGCGGTATCGAAAGATGTCAAAATTGGTGAGCTGATACGTTCATCGCTGATGACAACTGTAACATTTGATGTTCCACCGCGCATTTCCGGTCCGTATGAGGGCATCCAGGAAACTTCCTGTCCCTGCATGAGTCCTGAGTAGGCAAGGATTTTACCCATGGATAAAACACCTTGTCCACCAAAACCTGCTATGATGATTTCTTCAGTCATATCGATTGATTTTTATTTTTTTACTAATTCGCCTTCAAGTTTAATGTCGCCAAGTTCGTAGAACGGCAGCATGTTATCCACCAGCCACTGGTTGGCATCTACCGGGGTCATTTTCCATCCTGAATTACAGTTGGAAACAATTTCCACAAATGAGGTGCCTTTTTTGAGTTTCTGATTTTCAAATGCCTGACGCAGCGCTTTTTTGGCTTTACGTACGTGACGTGGTGTATGAACAGCCTGACGTGTAACATAATGTGTGCCGTCAAGCTGGGCAACCAACTCTGTCATTTTAATCGGGCCACCCATCATTTCGGTTTCGCGACCGTAAGGTGAGGTGGATGATTTCATTTTTGGCAGCGTTGTTGGTGCCATCTGGCCACCGGTCATACCATAAATACCATTGTTGATAAAAATGAAGGTGATGTCTTCACCACGGTTGCAGGCATGGATGGTTTCTGCAGTACCAATGGCTGCCAGGTCACCGTCACCCTGATAAGTAAAGACATATTTATCCGGCATGGTGCGTTTTAATCCGGTAGCAAGTGCCGGCGCACGACCATGTGCGGCTTCCTGCATGTCAATATCCATGTAGTTATACATCAGCACGGAACAACCAACCGGTGTTACACCAATGGTTTTGTCCTGAATGCCCATTTCTTCAATGACTTCAGCCACCAGCCTGTGAGCAGTGCCATGTCCACACCCCGGACAATAATGCAGTGGGGTGTCCGTCATTACCCTGGATTTCTCGTATACAAGGTTTTCTTTTTTTATGATGTCATCAATTTTTACTTCAGCCATGATTATCCTCCTATTATTTTTTGTTCGAGGGCTTCAACGATTTCTTCCGCAGTCGGTATAACACCGCCCAGGCGACCAAAATGTTCGACCGGACGTTCTCCGTTTACAGCCAGTTTAATATCTTCCACCATTTGTCCGGCGCTCATTTCTACAGATAAATATCCTTTGATCTGAGGAATGAATTCGCGGATTTGTTTGGTTGGGAATGGGAACAAGGTGATTGGGCGCAACAGGCCTACTTTGATTCCTTTTTTACGTGCAAGCTTAACAGCAGATTGACAAATGCGGGCAGATGAGCCATAAGCGACAAAGAGATAGTCAGCATCATCGCACTCAATGGTTTCATATCTGACCTCATTTTCTTTCATATCCTCATATTTATCCATGAGCTTGTGGTTGAATTTTTCCATTCTTCCAGCATCCAGCTCAAGGGATGTGATGATATTTCTTTCTCTGCTTGCTGGTTTGCCAGTTGTAGCCCATGGACACTCCTCAATGATTTCTTCGGGTGTTCTTCTTTCTTTTTGTGGTGACATTTCCACTTTTTCCATCATCTGACCAATAACACCATCAGAAAGAATCATCGCCGGGTTCCGGTATTTGAATGCAAGCTCGAAACCAAGTTCAACAAAGTCGTACATTTCCTGCACAGATGCCGGGGCAAGTACGAGCAGACGGTAATCACCATGTCCACCACCTTTGGTTGACTGGAAATAATCACACTGTCCGGGTTGTATAGTTCCCAGTCCCGGTCCGCCACGAACAACATTAAGTATCAGTGATGGCAATTCAGCTCCTGCCATATAAGAAATCCCTTCCTGTTTGAGACTGATACCCGGACTGGATGATGATGTCATAACTTTTCTTCCGGCACCTGCAGCACCATAAACCATGTTAATCGCAGCCACTTCACTTTCTGCCTGCAAAACAACCATGCCCGTTCTTTCATGAGGCTTTTCGGCCATTAAATACTCGATAACCTCGGATTGCGGTGTGATTGGGTAACCAAAATAAGCGTCGGCTCCGTCGCGAATTGCAGCTTCAGCAATTGCTTCGTTACCTTTCATTAATTTGAGTTCTTTATCCATTGTAATGAGGATTTTTAATTATGCAACTTTTAATTTATACACTGAAATAACTCCATCCGGACAAACAATTGCGCAATTTGCACATCCAATACATGCATCAGGATTGCTCATTTCAGCATAATTATAACCTTTGGAATTAACAGCTTTAGCCAATGAAATAACATCAGTTGGACACGCCGGTATGCAGACACCGCAACCTTTGCAGTGCTCCTTATCGACGACGATAGCTCCTTTGAATTTTGCCATAACTATATAAATTTTATGTGTTTTAAATAATTATCCAAAGGTAAGAAAAAAAACCTGAAATTATTTATGTTGCAGGGCATTTTGGTAAGATGCACATATCCAGGACTTTGTCAAATATAAACAATTGTCCTCGTTTTGATGTTAAATGAGAAACAAAAAATGTGTATCATATGAAACTTTTAGAATCAATAAAGAATCGTTATAGTCCCCGGGCATTTTCCTCAAAACCGGTAGAAATTGAAAAAGTTGAGGCTATGTTTGAAGCTGCAAGATGGGCACCTTCCTCCAGAAATAATCAACCCTGGCACTTTTTTTATGCTACCCAGGATAATAAGGAAACCTGGGATAAGCTTTTTGACAGTCTTGTTGAATTTAACCAGATATGGGTGAAAAACGCACCACTGCTTATTATGACAGCTGTCAGAAATGATTATAAACATGCTTACCATGATCTTGGTCTTGCTGTGGGTAATATGATGAATCAGGTGACCGGAATGGGGCTGTATATGCATCAAATGGGAGGATTTGACCCTGAGAAAGCTGCAGAAAACATGAATCTGCCTGAAGGCTTAGAAGCTCATACCATGATCGCTGTGGGATACAAGGGCGCACTTGATGTGTTGCCGGAAAATTTCCAGGAAATGGAAAAACAGGAACGTGTCAGAAAACCTCAGGATGAAATGGTTTTTACAAAAGCTTTTCAATAATACTGTCGGTAAGCATAATCAGTTTAGTTAAAATCAGAACGAGGAGCCAGCCGGCCCCTCGTTCCTGCTTATGAGAGAGAGTATTTAATAAACTATGGTTACTGTTCCTGTTTTGGATTCGTACTGATTGTGTAAATCAACAACATAAATGTATGAACCGGTTGGAAGCTTTTTGCCTCTGAATCTTCCGTCCCATGGTTCATCACCATATTTTTTGAAATATACTTCCTGTCCCCACCGGTTGAAAACCTGAACGACATGATTCGGGAACATCTCAATGTTCTCAATAACCCATGTGTCATTGGTATTGTCTCCATTGGGAGTGAAAGCATCCGGAATCTGAATGCAATCAACAGGATTGTCGGCAAGAACCATGCTGTTAAGCTCTTCTTCGCATCCATTGGCATCCGTAATTGTGAATTCGTAATTGCCTTCATACAATCCGTAAAAATCCGGTTGATTTTGTGTGGCAATATTGGACAGGTAGGTATAGGGACTTACTCCACCGGCTACTTCAAATACGATAGAGCCATCATCATTGCCAATGCATGACGGACTTTCAAATTCGTAATCCACATCAATAGGAGCAGGTTGAGATATAACCAGACTGGTGTCGTAACTACATCCGTTCTTATCTTCAATGATCAAATCATAAAAACCTTCCCTGAGATTGTTTATTTCATTGTTCTCTGAAATATGATTATTGAAATGCCATTCATAATCATAAGGAGTAGTGCCCCCATAGGCTTCTGCAACTGCTTTGCCGTCATTGTTTCCGTAACAACGAATATCCTGTGCCATTACATTTGCCTGAAGTGGCATGGGTTCAGGGATATTTGCCATCGCAGTTGATGTACAGTTGTTGTTATCACTGACTGTAACACCGTACGAGCCGGCTGAAAGATTTGTAAGGGTGTCACTTGTGTACATTCCTTCCCAGTTGAATTCATATGGTGATGTGCCACCTGAAGGCATTGCCAGAACAGATCCATTTTCTTCACCATGGCATTTTACTGATTCAGTAATGAAATCAATCTCCAGTGGCTCCGGACCAATTAAGTTGTAGTTGTCGCTACCTGTACATCCGAGCGCGTCGGTGATACTTGCACTGTAAAATCCGGCATACAACCCGTGAATGCTGTTGGTGTTGACACCGGTATTCCAGCTGTATGATAAAGGCTCTTCTCCCATGGTAGAATTTACAAGCAGACTTGCATCACTGTCACCATAGCAATCAAGGCTTTCTTCTTCTGTGATGTTGACATCTATATTACCTTCTGTATACACTGTAATCGAGGCCTCTTTGCTACAGGCATTGGCATCTTCAATTGACACCGTATAAACGCCGGAAGCAAGGTCTGTTGGATTGGGTCCTGTCATCTCCGGATGATACCAGGTATAGGTGTAACCAGGGGTTCCTCCTGAAGGGCTGATATTAATTGCACCGGGATGAACTCCGCATTCAACCGGAGTTACGGTTTCATTGGCCTGAATTGGATCAGGCTCATTGATGGTGATGTTTTCAGTAATGATACAATTGTTTTCATCCATGATTTCGACAGAATAGTTGCCGGCAGTGGCATAACTCAAGGTGGGTAATATCCATCCGGTATTCCATTCATATTTGAAGGGAGGTGTTCCGCCCTCTGCAATGATCGTTGCCGATCCGTCTGCATAACCATGGCAACTTGCGTCTTCTACATCAATGAAGTAGCCACTGACCGGCTCAGGTTCGGTGAGTTCAAAGCTTCTGCTGTCGGTGCATCCATAGGCATCTTCGACCAGAACGGTATAATTGCCGGCAGTCAGATTGTCAATTTGTGGACCGCTTCCACTTCCTGACCATGTGAAAATGGGGGATTCTGTTCCAGGGCTGACAACAGATATGCTGCCGTCATCATAACCATGACATGAAGGATCAATCAGATTTGTCAGGTTGATTTCAGGTAGCTCATGTACTACCAGTTCCATGTCAGATACAGAGGTGCATTCTCCCTCAGTTAATGTGTAAGTTACCCAAAAATCACCAGCTCCCGCTGTCGAAGGTGAAAATGTGCCGTTACCGGTGTCTGTAATTCCAGTACCGGACCAGATACCTCCGGGCGTTGCAGCCTGCAGATCAAAATCCGATTCATCAATACAGCGGTCAGGGTGAGATAAAATGCTGCTATTTGGCATAGGATCGACATTGACATTAATATCGTCTGTATTTGTACAACCAAACTCATCGGTTACCGTTACAGCATAAATGCCGCTTGTACTTACCTCTGTGCTTTGTGTTTGTTCGCCGTTATTCCATTCATATGATCCAACAACACCGGCATCCAGAGTGAAAGGTGTTTCGGTTTCACACATGCTCTGATCCGGACCCAGACTAACTGCAGGGGGTGTGTGTACGGAAATCTGTCTCGAATCACTGTAAGTACAACCATCGTTATCTGTTATTGTTAGTGTATAAGTACCACTGGCATTTACGTCAATATGTTCTGTATCGTCCCCTGTATTCCATGCGTAATCGTCCATGCCCGCAATTGAACCTATATTGTATGGTGAGTCATAGGTGCATATATCCAGATCGCTGCCAAGATCAAACTCGGGAGACGGATTGACAATGAGTGTCATTGTATCTGCGGATGTGCATCCGTGTGTATCTGTAATGGTTACTGCATAATCTCCTGTGCTTTCCTTTAAGATCACCTGGGTGCTTTCTCCGGTATTCCATTCATAGCTATAAGCGGATGATCCGGCGTTGATGGTAATGGGTACATTGTAATCACATTGTTCCTGATTTCCACCCAAATCCACAGAAGGAGCAGGATTCAC